>NZ_CAHJWW010000040.1 GCF_903643035.1 Sphingomonas bacterium
GACGGCGGCAGGGGCCGATCACGTGATCGACAGCGTCGCCGACCTGTGGCCGGTGCTCGAAACGATCGACGCGCGCATCGCCGCTGGCGACCGGCCGGCGTGAGGGCCACGATGGCGATGGTCGCGCGGCCGAGCGCGATCACGCGCTGGCTTGCCGCCGCGCCGCCGGCGGTCGTGGCGCTTTGGGGCGGCGGCGCGGCGTTCGCGACCTATTTCGCGATGTACGCCTATCGCAAGCCGTTCGCCGCGGCGCGCTTCGCAAACATCGCCGGCTGGCCGTTCGCCATCGACTACAAGGTCGTTCTCGTCATCGCTCAGGTCGCCGGCTACGCGCTGTCGAAGCTGATCGGCATTCGCGTCGTCTCGGCGATGCCGGCGGGGCGGCGGGCGGTCACCATTCTCGGCCTGATCGGCTTCGCCGAGGCCGCGTTGATCGTTTTCGCCGTCGCTCCGCCGCTCGCCGGCGTCGCCGCGCTGTTTGCCAATGGCCTCGCGCTCGGCCTGATCTGGGGGCTGGTCTTTGCCTTCCTCGAGGGCCGGCGGATGTCGGAAATCGCCGGCGCGATGCTATGCGCGACCTTCATCGTCGCCTCGGGCGCGGTCAAGGCGGTCGGCGCGGGCATGATCGACCGCGGCTGGACGAGCGAGGCATGGATGCCGGCGGCGACCGGTCTGCTGTTCGTGCCGCTGCTGCTCGCCGCCGTCGCCGCCCTGGCGCAGCTGCCGCCGCCCAATGCCGCCGACGTCGCCGCCCGCGCGCCCCGTGCGCCGATGACCACGGCCGAGCGCCGCCGCCTGTTTCGCGCGCATGCCGGCAGCCTGATCCTGCTCATCGCGGTGTATGTCGTTCTGACCGCGGTGCGCGATTTCCGCGATAACTTCGCCGCCGAGGTGTGGCACGAGCTCGGTTTCGCCGGCGAAGCGGGGATCTTCGCGTGGTCGGAGCTGCCCGTCGCCGCCATCGTCCTCGCCGCGCTGGGGCTGCTCGCGCGCGTCCGCGGCAACCGCGCCGGCGTGGCGTGGAACCTCGCGCTGGTTGGCGTCGGCCTCGGCGTCATGGGCCTCGCGACGGCGGCGTTCGCCCTTGCCGCGCTCGGCCCGGTCGCGTGGATGATCGCGCTCGGGGCGGGCCTGTATCTCGCCTACACGCCGTTCAACGCGCTGTTGTTCGACCGCTTGCTCGCGGCGAGCGCCGAGCGCGGCAACGCTGGGTTCTTCATCTACGTCGCCGACGCCGCCGGTTATGTCGGCAGCGTCGCCCTGCTTGGGGTGCGCAGCTTCGCCCACGTCACCCTCCACTTCACCGCGTTCCTCGCCGCGGCGGCCTATGCCGCATGCGGTTTCGGCGGCATCGCAACCGTTATCGCCGGCGTGCGCCTGCTGCGCACCCTGCCCCCTGAAAGGATCGACCTATGACCGCTTCGATCGGCCGCCGCTGGCGGTATGCGGCGCTCGCCGTCGGCTTCGCGCTGGCCGCCCCCGCCGCCGCCGCGCCGCTTCTACTCATCCCGATCGATGGTCTCCGCCCCGGCGACGTCCTCGACGCGAAGGCACGCGGCCTCGCCGTGCCCAACCTCCGCCGCTTCGTCGACCACGGGGCCTATGCCAACGGGTCGTCGGCGTTTTGCCGATGCTGACCTACCCCATCCACACCACGCTGCTAACCGGCGTCGCCCCCTGAAACACGGCATCGTCAACAACCTTACCTTCGACCCGACCGCGATCAACCAGACCGGCTGGTATTGGTACGCGAGCGACATCGGTGTCCCGACGCTGTGAAACGCGGCCCACGCCGCCGGGCGGACCGTGGCCAACGTCCGCTGGCCGGTAAGCGTCGGCGCGACCGGCATCGACTGGAATCTGCCGTAATACTGGCGCACCGGTCATGACAACGACCGCAAGGTGCTTCGCCTCCTCGCCACGCCCGGCCTCGTTGCCGACCTCGAGGCCAAGCTCGGACCATACACCCAGGGCATCGACGAAACCGTCGCCGGCGAGGTCGACCGGACGCGCTTCGCAGTCCGCCTGCTGACCGATAGGCACCCCGGCTTCGCCACCATCTACCTGACCGGCCTCGACCACGTGCAGCACGAGAGCGGCCCCGATACGCCGGCGGCCCATGCCGCGCTCGAACGGATCGAGGGCCTCGTCGGCGAGCTGGTCGCGGCGATGCCGGAAGGCGACGTCGCGGTCGTTTCCGACCACAGCTTCGCCGCGGTCGACACCGACATCAACTTGTTCGGCGCGTTCATCCAGACCGGGCTGATCACGGTCGACCAGGGCAAGGTTGTCGCGTGGCAGGCGGTGCCGTGGTTCGCCGGCGGCAGCGCCGCGGTGGTCCTGGCGCGGCGCGACGATCCGGCGCTGTCGGCGAAGGTCGCTGCGCTGCTCGCCGGCCTGCAGGCGATCCCGGCGACGCACATCACGGCGGTACTCGACCATGCCGAAGTCGTCCGCCGCGGTGCCGGCGACGCCGCCGACTGGTTCGTCGAGTTCGCCATCGGCACCGAGATGGGCCGCGATCCCGCGGCGCCGCTCGTGGCACCCTCGGCGCTCAAGGGGATGCATGGCTACGACCCGCGCGAGCCTGCGATGCGGTGGACTTCCTGCTGATGGGCCCAGACCCGTGACTGCACGGCAACCTAGACATCGTCGATATGCGGCAGATCGCGCCGACCTTAGCCCAGTTTTTGGATGCGCCGCTCCCGACTGCAGAGCTCCCGGCCTTAATACAGCCCCGCTAACCACGGCGCTACTTTTGGCCGTCAGCAACCGCATTGTCCCTTTACTACTAAGCACACGGCTACGAGGCTTATCGCCGCAGCAGCGATGACCATGAACAAATGTCGGGAAGCGGGAAGCGGCGGCGGCGCTTCGAATGACTGCAAGTGGGGTGATCCTCCTTGCCTTGACCATCGTCTGCAGCAGGCGAGCACTTAGTTAACCGCCATACACTTTGACGGCGCGTTAGCGATATCAATTACCATCTCACTAGCGCCGCGTTGCTTTAGTTACCGGTCGTCTTCGGAACGGTGCGACAGCAGAGACTAGGCCATTTGCGTGGCCGGCTTCGACGCCACGATCAGCCGCATTTCCGTTGCTAAGCCTTGACGCAGGCATTCCGCAGATGTTGGCATCCATATTTGGGGTGAGAGTATAATCCCCCGCATAGGTTGCCTCACTGCGCTGAAACCTTATGGTGCGGCCGTAGCGGGCGGGGCGGCAAATGAATCACCTAGTCATCGGCCTTGGCGGGACCGGCGGGAAGTGCATCCGCGCGCTGCGCAAGCTGATTTACACCGAGTTCCGCGCCGATGCGCCGAGCGGAGTCGACCTCGCCTTCCTCTACGTCGATTCGTCGAAGGAGATGATGGCGGCCGACGATCCGAGCTGGAAGGTGCTAGGCACCTCGGTCCAGCTGCCGGTCGGCAGCCAGCTGGTGATCACCGGCGAAGACCTCGCCGCCCGGCTCGACAACATCCAGACCTATCCCGGCTTGAAGCCGTGGCTCGGCGACCGCGCGCTGTGGAGCGAGATCCTCGGCTCGATCGTCGGCGCGGCGCTCGGCGGACAGAAGCGGCGGCTCGGCCGCTTCCTCTTCGCCAACAAGGTCGACGACTTCCGTAAACAGGTTCAGTCGCTCGTCCGCACCCTCCAGGCCAACGGCGACAACGCCATCACCTTCCACGTCGTCACCGGGCTGGCCGGCGGCACCGGCAGCGGCTCGATCATCGATGCGATCGCCCAGCTGCGCCTGCTCTACGGCGATCCCGGCCGGCACCGGATCGTGCCGTACCTGCTGCTGCCCGACCAGTTCCCGCCGCCCAACTGGGACACCGGCAACTACCACGCCAACGGCTTCGCCGCGCTGACCGAGCTTAACGCGCTGTCGACCACCGCGTACAAGCCGATCGACGTAACCAACGGCAACCGGCTCGACCTCAAGGACGCGTTCAACGGCGCCTACGTCTTCGGCAACGAGAACGAGAACGGCTATCTCGCCGACGTCGACCAGGAAATCCCCGGCATCGTCGCCGAGTTCCTGTTCCAGAAGATCGTCGTCGCCTCGAAGGTCGGCTGGCGCAGCCTCGAGCGGATGGAGAATGCCGAGAACGGCGACGGCACGCCCGAGACCGCGCCGGGAGCGCGGACCGGCGAGCGGGCGAAGCGCTTCCTCGGCTTCGGCATCAAGCGCGTCGCCATCCCCGAGGCCGAGATCAAGGAATATCTCAGCCTGAACTTCGCGCGGCAGGCGATCCAGCAACTCCGCCACAATAATTGGCAGGACACGCTCGGCTTCGTCGACGATCCCAGGAACGTCGACGTCGCCAGCCAGGTCCGCGCGCCCGACACGCTGGCCCGCTGGGGGCTATCCGACGAGCACCTGACGCTGTCGGTGCCGATCCTCGCCGCCGACGACCCGGCCAAGCGGTGGAAGTCGCTGACCGCCGAGTGGGAGGGCGTGCTGCCGACCTTCAAGGGCATGGCCCGCGAGCAGGAGGCGAGCACGTGGCTCGACGAGCTCAGCAAGTACCTGCAGGGCCGGTTCGACGACAGTTTCCGCAACGCCGGGGTCAAGGCCTTCTACCGGACCAAGGCGATGGCCAAGAAGGACATGGCGCGCGAGGTCCGCGGCCGGGTCGAGCGCGAGCTGTTCGACGACTGGAAGAACGGCGTCCGCTCGGCAACCGAGGTGGCAAAGGTGCTCGCGGCGCTCCAGGGCGCGCTGCAGGAGCGGCTGCAGGGGGTCGACGACGTCGTCTACCGCCTCCAGGCCGAGGCGGAGCAGGCGCACGAGCAGATCGCCGCCAACGCCAAGAAGTGGGCCTCGACCGGCTTCATCGGCAAGCTGATCGGCAGCCGCAACGAGATGTTCGACACCCATGGCATCTACAGCCAGGAGCTGTTCGTCCGCCTGACCCGGATCGAGGCGTGGACCTTCGGCAAGGCGTTGCTCGCCGAAATCGGGACCGAGATCGCCGATCTGAAGGCGGTGGTCGACAGCCTCGTCGCGACGATGCAGGAGGCGCTGCGCCGCGTCTCGACCGGCATCGACGAACGGCTGAAGAAGGCCGACGTCGACGTCAAGGGCCACCTCATCCGCTTCTACGATCCCGACCAGGTGCGGACGATCACCAAGCGACTGGCGACTGACGAGGCCGAGCAGCTGACCCAGACGGCCAAGGTTCGCGCCGCGCTGACGGAGGCGGTCGGCCCCAACCCGACCTTCACCACGCTCGCCGCGCGGCTCGGCCTCGGCGAGCTGATCGACCGGATCGAGGCGGTCGCCGGGAGCAACGCCGAGGTCGCCCACCAGACGATGCTGACCGACGCGCGCGACCGCATCCTCGGCGTGTCGATCATTGCCAAGCTGAAGGACCGCTACGGCAATGATCCTCAGGCGCTGCGCGGCTACGTTACCAAGCTGGTCACCGAGGCCGGCTGCTACCTGACGGTTAATCCGCTCGAGAAGAACCGCGCCGCCCCGGGCATCCCGTCGGGCGTGCAGACGCTGGTCGAGAACTACATCGTCATCCTGCCCAAGGCCCCCGAGCACGCCGCCTTCGTCACCCAGCTGCGCCAGGCGTTCAAGGACGCACAGCCGGGCAACCTCGAGTTCATCGAGGCCGACGGCAGCGACAACCAGATCACCATGATCGCGGTCAAGAACCTGTTTCCGCTGCGCTACCTCGGCGTGCTGCCGATGCTGCAGACGCGCTACGCGGCCCGCGTCGCGGCCAACCCGAAGCGCTTCGCGCTCGAGCTTCATACCGAAGGCTCGCTCGACAGCTATCCGTCGCTGTTCGCCAAGACCGGCGACGAGCTGCGGCGCGAAGCGACCGCCTACCTGATGGTGGCGCAGGCGGTCGGCGACGTGCGCGAGGCGAACGGCCGGCTGATGCTCTACAGCAAGGACGCCGACGGCTTCGACAATCCGCCGGTGCCGCTCGGCGAGAACCTGCTCGTCGCCGCCGACGCGGTCGACCACAAGATGCTCGCCGACCTCAAGCGCTCGGTCGACCAGGCGGTGACCGGGGTCGAGCGCGACACCGAGTACGAGGTGCGGGTCAAGGCTGGGCTCGAGGCGATCAAGCCGCTGGTCGGCGGCGACGTCGGCGATCCGCGCTACCAGGCGATGGTCGAGGGGGCCCGCGCCGCGTTCAAGATCATCAGGGATCAGTGACATGGCGGCAGGCGAACGCACCGGCAAGTGCATCAATATCGGCAACTGCTCGTTGGCCGACAAGCGCGAGGTGATCGTCACCAAGCCGGGCACCGACTTCGTCTGCCCCGAGTGCGGCAAAGCGCTGCTCGCGCTTCCGGCGGTACCGGGGGGCGGCGGCGGCAACCGGCGGACGGCGATCATCGCTGGAGCGCTGGCGCTGCTTGTCCTTCTCGCCGCCGGCCTGTGGTTCGGCCTGCACGGCCGCAAGATGGCGAGCGGCGGCGCGGGCGATAGCACGATCGCCGCCGTGCCCGACGGCGTCGAGCCCGTGCTCCGTCTCGGCGGCTCGAACACGATTGGGGCCAAGCTAGCGCCGGCGCTGGTCGCCGGCTACTTCAAGTCGCTCGGCTGCGCCGACCCGGTCACGTCGTCGCCGGCGGCCGAGGAGTCAGTCGTCCGCTGCGAGACCGGCGGCAAGACGCTGGTCGCGACGATCGCCGCGCACGGCTCGGCGACGGCGTTCAAGGGGCTGGCCGACGCCTCGCTCGACATCGGCATGGCCTCGCGCAAGATCAAAGCCGACGAGACCACGTCGCTGGCCAAGCTTGGCGATATGACCGCGCCGTCGAACGAGCACGTTCTCGGCCTCGACGGCATCGCCGTCATTGTCCACCCGGGCAACCGCATTGCGTCGCTGACCATCGACCAAGTCGGGGCGATTTTCACCGGCGTCATCACCGATTTCGCCAAGGCAGGCGGCGCGGCCGGCCCCATCAAGGTGCTGGCGCGCGACGACAAGTCGGGCACCTACGACACTTTCAAGTCGCTTGTGCTGGGCAAAACGCCGCTGGTCGACGGAGCCAAGCGTTTCGAGGACAGCGCCGCGCTGTCGACCGAGGTGGCCAACGACCCGGCCGCGATCGGCTTCGTCGGGCTGGCGACGATTGGCGGGGCCAAGGCGGTCGCCGTCGGCCCGGCGAGCGGCGTTTCACTTATCCCCAATCGCATGACGGTGGCGACCGAGGACTATATTCTGTCGCGCCGCCTTTACCTCTACGTTGCTGCGTCGAGCACCAAGCCCGACGTCGCCAGGTTCCTTCAGTTCGCCAACTCTCCTGAGGGGCAAAAACTGGTCGAGGCGGCGGGCTTCGTCCCGCTGACGATCCGTCAGGAAAAGTCCGCCGCGCCGAGCGGAGCCCCGTCGGGGTATGACACGCTGGTCGCCAAAGCGCTTCGCCTGTCAGTCAACTTCCGCTTCCGAACGGGCTCGGCCGACCTGGATAACCGCGCCCTCGCCGATCTCGATCGCGTCACCGAATTCCTAGCCTCGTCGTCGGTCCAGCCCGATCGCCTGATGCTTCTCGGCTTCGCCGACAGCCGCGGCGGCGAGGCCATGAATCAGAAGTTGTCCGAAGGCAGGGCGCAGACGGTCGCTGCCGCGCTCGCTCAGCGCGGGGTCAAGGCCGGCGTCGTCCGCGGCTTCGGCACAGCCATCCCCATCGCCGACAACAACACGCCTGAAGGGCAGGAGAAGAACCGTCGCGTTGAGGTATGGGTTGCCCGCTAAGTAGGCGAGCAGGCTCACCATAAGCTAAGTACCTGCCGGCGAGGGCGATGACGAATGTTTGGATGCTACTAGATCGAGACCCCTCAAACGGACGTTCAGCGAGGCTCTGCGGCGACCCGGAACCGGCCGCTTGTTCATCTCGCTGGCTTGGCCGAATTCGGACGGGTCAAGGCGCGCAGCTGCGGCGCCATGGATGATAAGGAGATGTCAGCTATCGGGCAATCGGATGCCGATAGCGAACATCGAAAATCGCTGTTCTCGCTAAGCATCGGGATAATTGATCTTCCCTATCCTGTAGACGAAGTGCACGTCCCTCACTTCGAACCGCTGCCGCTGAACTAGGCGTCGGACAGTTGGTTAATGACAGCAGATCAGGCGGAGGAAGGTCATGGGCTCAGCGGTCGTCCTCGGTGGCGGGATCGCCGGACTGGCAGCAGGCTTGTCCTTGTCTCAGGCCGGCTGGCGAACCTGGGTCGTCGAGCGTGCCTCACAATTGGAGGCCGCCGGCGCGGCGCTTAGCCTATGGCCCAATGCCGTCGCCGGTCTGGCGCGGCTCGGCGTCCTCGATGAGGTCAAGCGTCGCGGCATGCCGTTCCGGACGATGCTGGTGGCGGACCGGCGCGAGCGCCCGATCCTTCCCGCCAGGCGGGTCGACGGCGAGGCGTTGATGGTGACCCGGAGCGACCTCCAGGAAGCGCTGACAAAGGCCTTGCCGGATGGCGTGCTCATGCTCGGACGGACAGTGGACCGCGTCGACATCGAGGGTGGTGTCTCGCTACAGTTCGCCGACGGCGCGACCAAGACCGCCGACATCGTCGTCGACGGCGGCGGCCTGCGCTCGGTCGCAGCCGACGCCAGCGGCGTCTCTTGCGGTGGGTAAGGCGGCGTAGTGGCGCTGTCCGATCCGGTCCGCGACGACAGAGCTGACGATGCAGCGGTAGAGTACTAGGGCTGGCGAGAGAGGTTCGGCCTGTTCGTTCTTCCCGTCGACCGGCGGTATTGGTTCCTTATGCGCGATCAGTCCGCCGATACCCTCACGCCGTCGCGCGACGAAATCCTCGTTCGGGCTGCACGCTTCGCGCCGGCCGTCGGCTGCGCCGTCGCCGCGACGCCGGCCGAGAGGCTTATCCCGTTTGTGATTTACGCCCGCAAACCGCCGCAGTCGCTTGGGTCTGGACGGCTGATCCGGGTTGGCGACGCCGCGCACGCGATGGGGCCGAACCTCGGTCAGGGGACTTGCCAAGCGATCGAGGATGCAGTGGCCCTCGGCGCGGTCGCTGCCACTAGCCCTGTCGAGGACATCCTCGCTTCGTACGAGCGTCTGCGGCTGAAGCTCGTCGCTGGCATCGTCCGTCGCGCCGCCGAGGGGCGGCATGGCGCGCACGGGCCACTGGCGGTCCAATGGGCAATGCGCTCGCTGCTCCGTCTGATGCCGGCAGGAATCAGCGACCGACTGGCACGCTCGATACAGACGATGCCGGCCTACGCCGATTGACCGGCTTTTCGACGCCGACGCTAGTCAAGCTCTTCGAGCCGACAATCGAGATGCGGTACCCCTCCTCTGCCACAACCCAGTCGCGTGAACGAGCGTCTGCATGCAACGAGCAGTACAAAGGCGTTCAATGACCGATTTTGGGGTCCAATGCGCATACAAGTTGAAAGAGGCTGCAATGATGAAACACTGAGACGACCATTCGCCCGTTCGCTACGTCGGCAATAGTGAACGCGCTGGCCTGCTCGGACGGACCGGTTACGCCCCATTTTTTCAAAGACCGACAGCGCGTGAAAGTGGCGCGGCCATCATGAAGGCATGTCGACCGCCTGCTTGCCCGCGACCGAATAGATGTCGATGGAGCGGCCAACGATTTTCAATGCTGCTGCCTCTTTCATTACGGCCTGAAACTCGTCGCTGGCGCCGTGGGCATCCAGGGCCGCCTGATCCCGCCAGCCTTCGATCAGACGAAAGGTGGCCGGGTCGCTGGCATCTCGAGCGACGTCAAGAAAGCTGCAGCCATCACGCGCTTTTGCCATCGTCGCCATTCGCAGAGCAAGTGACTGGAACGCGTCCACATCGTCGGTAGCAAGTCGGTAGATCGTATATCCGAGTAGGCCAGGTGTGTCAGTCATGTCGGATTCCTTGGATGCCAAGAATGATCTTTGCCGTGGGTTCTGGTCGGATCGGGTCATTGGGTATTGCCGTCTCCGTTTCGGCCGAGTCCGTACAAGCGACCGTAAGCGGCGGCGGGGAAAGCGACTGTAACCGGCATCAAGGTATATAAATTTAGCTGCGCCATCCGAAGTCTACTCTGAGGACTTTGACAATGGATCGCGTGCCGGTCTGCTGCCGCCGTTACCAAGGAATCGGCTGGCCGTCCCACCGCGTGAAGGTGTTCGTCGGGTCATTCGGACCGTATCGCGCGACGCGCACCACCTCGCGCGCGCCGTCCTCCAGCGTCTCGATACCCTGATGATTATTCAGTGCGGTGTTGGTGAATCCCGGCGAGACCAGGTTGATCTTGATGCCGTCGTTCTCATGCTCGACCATCATCGACAGGGCGATGATGCTCATGGCCGTCTTGGAGCCGGCATAGGCCGGGCTGTACATCTTGCGATGCGGGAAGGCGGGATCGGCGTTGAGCGTCAGCGACCCCGCGCCGCTCCCGACATTGACGATGCGAGCATCCGCGGAGAGCCGCAGCAGCGGCAGCATGGCCTGGTAGACGGCCAGCGGCCCGAAGACATTGGTTTCCCAAACGGCCCGCACCTCGTCGAGCGAGACGTTGCTGGCGGCGTAGTGCGCCATGTAGTCCTCGAGCGCGATGTTGTTTCGCGTGGAGCGCGAGATCGCCGCGTTGTTCACCAGCAGGTCGAGCCGCCCGAACTCGGAACGAACGCGCTCGGCCGCGATGGCGATCGAAGCAGCGTCCGTTACGTCGAGCTGCAACGGCACCGCACGCTCGCCGATCTCGGCTGCCGCGACCTCTCCCTTGGTGCGGTCGCGCGCGCCGACGAGGACGGTTACGCCATCGGCCGCGAGCTCCTTCGCAACCTGAAATCCAACGCCTTGGTTGGCACCCGTGATGAGCGCGATCCGTTTGTGATCCATCAGGTACCCGCTAGTGTTTCGGAACTGGTCCACTAAATACGGAGTGTGTTCCGGTTATGCAAGGTGATCGATGATCGTTTCCGTCGATCGCAGGAACAGGAGATCGGTCGCGGACCCACGCCCGGTTCGTGCGGATGCCCAGCGCAACCTTTTGACGCTTCTTCAAGCGGCAAAGGAGGTGTTCGCTGAGGCGGGGACTGAAGCGCCCGTGCGCGTGATCGCCGAACGCGCCGGCGTCGGCGTTGGCACGGTCTATCGGCACTTTCCCACGCGAGCCGATCTCGTCGCAGCCGTGTTCGCTCGAGAAATCGACACCTGCGCGGACGACGCGGACCGCATTGCGGCAGAACACACCGCGTTCGAGGCTTTGCGGTTGTGGGTGGGAGTATTTGTCACGCTGGCGTCAATCAAGCGTGGGCTCGCGCGAGCGCTGCAGTCCGGCGACCCCGCCTTCGACGTCATTCCCGCCAAGCGCGAGCAGCGGCTCTTTCCGGCTTTTCGAAAGCTGTTCGAAGCTGCAGTCTCCGCGGGCGAAATCCATACCGACGTGAGCCCGGACGACGTCCTAAACGCGGTGGCGACCCTGTGCATGACGGCCAGACCCGACCAGACGGACCGGGCGCTCAATTTGGTCATGCTTTTAGTCGACGGCCTTCGGTGCCGGGCCGACAGGTAGCCGAAAGCTGCCCTATTGCTCGCGCCGAACCGCCGCCAGACGCGCCGCAACGGGATGAATGGGTGTCCGCTTCAGGGCGGCGGACAAATGTCTCTGAATGGCGGCTTCTGGGGTGAATGGCCGCGACCCGGCCAAGCATTAAATTTCAGTTACGATCAATATCAGCTCTATAGGGAGCGGGAAACGGATCTGTTTGGCACTTGCCACTAGATATACTCGTCTTCAGTGCTGCGCATTGGGCTAAGCCGCAATCCAGCGGTCGAGCTTATCTTCTAGTACTGGCATTGGTAAAGCCCCGGTGTCGAACACCCGCGCGTGGAAGCGGCGGAGATCAAATGCCGACCCCAGCGCCGCCTCTGCCTTCGTCTTCTCCCGCAAAATCGTAAGCTGACCGATCTTGTACGCGAGCGCTTGGCCACCAGCTTCGGTGCGGACAGGTACCGTTCCATCTTTCGGGCTCGGTTACGCTTGACTGACAGGCACGGGTTGCTGCCCTCTATCCGATAGCCTCATGCTTCCGCCTTCGTCATCATCGCGCTGAGCATGGCCATGCAGCGGTTGGCACCGCCCGGCCCGCTGCGCTGGGTGACACGAGTGAACCATCGGGTCACCCGGGGGACGTCGATCGCGTCGATCGACGTATCAAATGCCCGGTCCAAGTAGAGCCGCCTATACGCCTCGTTCGCTTGCCGGGTCGACGGCTTCCAAATCGACGAGCAGATGCGCCAATATTCTTCGAGGAAGGGCTGCCAATCTGGCGCGGCGCGCAGGCGCTTTCGCGCCGCCGCCGGATCGTCGCCGACCAGCGCCTGCGCGAGAACGCGCCGCGCGACCGCGATCGTTTGCGCCTCGCTGATCACGCTCGCCGGTCCGATCGTCACCGTTCGCTGGCGCCCGCCCATCACGGCTTGCGCGATATAGACCCTGCGGCCGCTGGCGTAGATGTGAACGCCAATGCCGCGCTCGTGCGGCAGCCACACCGTCTCGCGCGGCCGACCCCGCTCGCCAGCCGGTTGGGTGGCGCCGATCTCTGACAAAGCTTCGCCAATCACCGTCCGAAGAGGAGGCGCGGTCACAGATCAAGTCCAAGGCACTCGGTTAGCGAACCCGAGACACGCCGGGCGGCATCGGCGATGATGTCGTCAGCGAGGTGCGCGTAGCGCCGTCGATTCTCACACGGCGTGGCCGAAGAGCCGACCGATCGTTGCCAGCGGCACTCCGATCATGATCGCAGTCGAAGCGAAGCTGTGGCGCAGATCGTGAAGCCGGACATCGGGCAGCGCGCATTGCCGGCGAAGGCGCGTCCAGAAGTTGCCGAGCCGTAGTGGCAGTAAACTTCGATCGGGAAACACCAGCTCCGTGTCTGGATGTCGGGACAGGCCGTCGAGCACTGCGCGTGCAGGAGCGTTGAGGTAGACGACCTTTGCGCCCCCTTTGTTGTCCGGCAGCGCAAGGTGATCCGGCTTTACCCAACTCCACTCGAGGGTCTCGATCTCTCCCCGTCTCGCACCGGTAAACAGCAGCAGGCGGATAGCCGCGATCTCCGCCGGATGGTCTGCCTCCGCCATGTCGAGCGTTCGCCCCAAACAGTGGTACTCGGCCGGCGCGAGAAAGCGCTCGGGTAAGATGCGCTTGTAGCGTTGGGTGCCGCGGCAAGGATTGCTGCCGTGGCGGCGGTAGCCGAGCTGCTCGGCATACCGCAACATGACCGACAGGATCAACACGATGCGTTTGAACGCTCCTTCGCGCGAGCCGGCGTAGCTGTCGCGCCACCGGCTGACGTCGGCACGCGAGACCTCAGCGACGCCGAGCGCGCCGAACGTCGGTAGTAGCTCTCGGCGTATGTAGTCGGCGTGTGTCCGGCGCGTCGCCGGCTTCCAGTGATGGGCGTAGTCTCGCGTGAGCTCGGCAGCGAACGATGCGAAGGTAATCGTCTCGGCCTGCCTCGGCACTGTCGGCAGTCCATCGAGCGCTGCCGCCGCCAGAGCGGCCCGCGCAGCCTTCCGCGCCTCGGCCGTCCCGATCCTGTCGGCACGTCCTAGCGTTAGCCGCGCTCGCCTCCCGCGGCGATGCACGTTGACGAATCAGGTGCCGACGCCCCGGCTCTTGCGCACTCGCGATCCGAAGCCCGGCAAGGCGCTGTCTCGAAAAACGTGCTCGCGATCCGACGCTGGAAAGTGTCGTCGCGCCAGATTACCATTCAGCTCGGCGATGAACCGGTGCCAGGATCGGTAATCGACGTATCGCGTAGCGGCGAAGCTGCGCCGAACGTATCGATTAGGGGAGCGTGCTGGCCACCTCGACACGCTTCCGTATAGGCATCCCCGCAGATTTCGACCTGCGCAGGTCTTTGTTCTGATTGGTCTTTTCGCCCCTACGCCCCGAAAGGCAGCATACAATGCAGCATCCGCTACTGAGCAATGCAGCCTCAAAAAAGCGCTGTTCTACACGTCCCAATCCGGGTTAGCCTCGTCGCCGATCAGCGGGCGACCGCGCGCTCGTTCTCATCGTCAGTACCGCAGCCGACTCCCGCGGCTCTTTCACGCCCAATCCTAACCGCTAAATTTACAAGTTACGTCGCGGGCGTAACCCTCGTGTGACCTCGCCTCGACGAAGCCCGAAAAAGCACGTCGCGGTGTCAACTTCGCTTAGTTGTTCATTTTCGCGGCCGGGTCGGCGTGCTTATGCCGCAAGTTTCTGCCGCTTGGTCAGCTTCTTGACGATCATATCGCGCTTCAGCTTCGACAGGTGGTCGTAGAACAGGATACCGTCGAGGTGGTCCATCTCGTGCTGGAGGCACGTCGCGAGGAGACCATCCATCTCCTCCTCGCGCGCCGCGCCGTCGTAGTCGAGCCACCGCGCGCGGATGCGCAGCGGCCGGATAACGTCGCCGAACAGCTCGGGGACCGATAGGCAACCCTCGTTGTAGGCACCGACTTCGTCCGACGCCCAGACGATCTCGGGGTCGACGAAGTAGCGTGGCTCGCGGACCTCGATTGGCTCCGCCCCCTCCTCGACCGGCTCGGCGCGACGCTGGAGATCGATGACCAGCACCCGCTTGGGCACGTCGACCTGGATCGCGGCGAGGCCGATGCCCGGCGCGGCGTACATCGTCGCCAGCATGTCGTCCATCAGGCGGCGGAGGCCGTCGTCGACCGCCGCGACGGTCGCGGAGATGCGGCGCAGCGACGGGTCGGGAGCCTCGATGATCGGCATGATGGTCATCACCGAGATGTAGGTTTTCGGGCATGGAGGGTCAACGTACCGGACGCCGCGCACGGAGCGCCTGGGCCAGCGTCCCCTCGTCGAGATAGTCGAGCTCGCCCCCGACCGGCATCCCATGGGCGAGCTGGGTCACCCGGACCGGCAGCGCCGCCAGCCGGTCGGCGACATAGTGCATCGTCGTCTGCCCCTCGAGGGTGACGTTCATCGCAAGGACGACCTCGTCGATCCCGCCCGCCGCGACGCGCCCGACGAGCGCGTCGATGCTGAGGTCCTCCGGGCGCACCCCGTCGAGCGCCGACAGCCGGCCGCCGAGGACATGGTAGCGCCCGGGGAACAGCCGGGCGCGGTCGAGCGCCCACAGGTCGGCGACCTCCTCGACGACGCACAGGCTGGCGGCGTCGCGGCGATGGTCCGTGCAGATCGCACACGGGCTCGCGGTATCGACGTTGCCGCATACAGCGCACGTCGCCAGCCGCGCCTCGACCGTCCGCAATGCGGCGATCAGCGGGGCGAGCGCCGTCTCACGACGCTTGAGGAGGTGGAGGACCGCGCGCCGCGCCGACCGCGGGCCGAGCCCCGGCAGGCGGGCGAGCGCCTGGGTCAGGGCATCGATCTCTGGGGAGGCCATCGCCGACCGATATGGCGGCGGCGGCGCGCGGCGGCAAGCCGGGGTCCGGCGCTGGACCGGCAGGCGAGGCGGCGGCAGAAGGCGGCGATGCCGCTCCGCTGCCTCGACGATGCCGGCCGCAGCCTCGACGCCTCGCTGCTCACCCCGGCCGAGTGGGCGGCGCTGACCGCGACCAACCGCCATGTCCGCCATCTGCGCATGGCGTGCTGCCCGGCCGCGGTCGTCCTCAAGACATCGCGGCTCGGCACGCGCTTCTTCGCTCACCGTAGCCTCGGCGGCTGCGCCTCGGGCGACGAAACACCCGAGCACCTGTTCCTCAAGACCGAGGCGATCGCCGCCGCGCGTGCCGCCGGGTGGACCGCCGAGGCCGAGGTCGCCGGGACGACGCCGGCCGGCGAACCGTGGCGCGCCGCCGTGCTCGCGACC
>NZ_CAHJWW010000041.1 GCF_903643035.1 Sphingomonas bacterium
ACAGGTCTCTCATCCACGGTCTCCTCACGGAGCCTGAATCAGATCGCGACGCTCACATCAATGGGTCCTGACCCTAGCGCGACCGCTTCCCGCCCGACCTTTAGCCGCACTATAACTGGGCCAGTAAAGAACTATAACCCTGATACTGGTCACGGCAATTAATAACCACAATGAAGTCGAGGCCGTGCTAATGCGCGGTCTCGACATATTCCACTGCGAACAACGGACTTTGGCACGTTAATGCTAAAAGATTACTTTTCCTTAGTATCCGCATTAGCGTTAGTTGTATCGCCTTCGGAATCAAGCGGATACCAAACAAACGTGCATTCAGACACCACTCTAGAAATTACAGCCAGCAATTTTTTGGGCTCCAAACAACGCATGCTTTTGCCGCCCGGCGACATGGACCGTCTTACTTCTAGCCTTGGGCTAACAAGCTGCGACCGGCAGCGGTCTTGGTCAGCGGGGACGCTTCATGAAATCGCTCCGTTCCCCGGCCCAGAAGATATATGCATTCGATGGACGTGCGCGATTGACTCCAACATTATGATAACGTCCGGGCGCACCCGTGCAACCGGTGTTGACACTCCGATTATAACGTATTTGCCAAGGGGAAGCTACAATACTGGCATACATCAGGTGATAGCGATTGAGGTGGTCGGCGGACCGGGTGGCAGTATTTCGCCTGGGGAGACCGACGCTTTGGCAATACGGCTGGCTCAGCAGGGGATTACAGTCGTCCGGATAGGATATACCGGAACGAGACATCGGAGCATTTTTCCGGAGCCTGACTTTAGACCCGCTACGCATGAAATCGCGCGGTATACCGGAGAGGTTCGCCGTTTAAACCCCCACGCCAAGATTGTTCTGGTCGGCGAAAGCCTTGGCGGCTTGATAGCCGCGCAAGTCATGGTAGATATGCAGAGTGACACCGTGGACGAGTTGGAGTTGGTGCTTCCATCGTTCTACTCTCCCACTCAGGCACTTTCAAACTTTAAAACAAAGATGGGGGTAAGCCCATCCAATGACTCGTTAATTGCAACTTGGCAACTCTACGAAACGTCGGACCTCCTCAAGTCCGGTTCATACCATATGATCCAGACGCTTAACTTTCTTGGGCATTTCTTTGCCCCTGAAGACCGCACCATTTCGCTCGCTACGCTGTTTAAGAGACTGACGCATGTGAGTACAAATATCTTCTTTCGCGAGGCCGACGTTAGGACTGGTCCCCAGCTCGCATCACATCTAGCGCAATTTAAGAACATTAATCTCGTCCGTCTTAAAGGCGAGGAACATAATATAAGCGGCTACGACGGTCGCTATATAGCTGGACTCATAATGAGGACCATTCGTGACTCTAAACCTGATAGGTAAGTTATAGCTTAGGCGAAGTAGTGCCACACCTCTATTTAGGTTGTTCAATAGAGATCTATGCTTTTTAAGACTCGCCAGGTAATACTTGGTCGCGTGCGTTCGCATTCGGCCAAGGCAATGCTCGCTGGAGACAGAGTCATTCTTGGTCTAAGCGCGGCTGCGTTTCAACGGGCGTGGCTATCCCGAGAGTCCGACCGTCCCGCCTGCCGTCCGATCGAAGGTTGTGATGGGAAAGCAAGTCATTGGCGTGGAAGCTGCGCAGATGCCCAAACCTGCTCAACAGCAGTGACGTATCGGGGTTCTCAAAACATGATCGATTCCGAAAACGTCCGCGCCGTCTTGCTGGCCGTTCCCTTGCGGGAAAGCGTTGGTGAGGCTTGGCCCCGCTTCCTGCGTCGCCCATGATCGGCCGCATGACGAGAGATCTACCCAGATATAGCACTCGATCCTCGCTCCGCGACGATCTAGCCCAGATAGGTTTGAGCGTGGGCGATACCGTCATGGTCCATGCCGCGATGAGCAAGGTTGGTCCGATGCTCAATGGCCCCGATGCGCTTTCCAAGGCCTTGCTCGACGTGATCGGTCCCGAAGGTACGCTGCTAGTCTATACGAGCTGGGACAGCGTACATGACGACTTGCTGGATGATGATGGCCGCGTCCTCGCTCAATGGCGGGACCATGTGCCGGGGTTTAATCCGCAAGCGTCGCGGGCGGTGCGGATGAACGGGATTATCGCCGAGTTCGTCCGCACGATGCCGGGTGCCAGGCGCAGCGGCAATCCCGGTGCCTCGGTCGCGGCGATCGGCAGGCTGGCGAATTGGATCACCTCCGACCATCCCCAAGATTACGGCTATGGCGAAGGCTCGCCGCTCGCCAAGCTGGTCGAGGCGAACGGTCGCATCCTGATGGTCGGCGCACCGTGGGATACCATGACGCTGATCCACCACGCCGATCATCTGGCGGACCTGCCGGCCAAGCGAGTGCTTCGGTACGAGGTGCCCTTCGCTGCCGGGGCGGAAACGGCGTGGCGCTTCATGGAGGAGTTCGACACCATCGAGCCCGTGGTGGAGGGCCTGCCTGAAAACTACATCGAGCAGATCGTCACCGCCTATGTCGCAAGCGGGAGCGGTCGCGAGGACACCATCGGCCTCGCCCCTTCCTTGCTGGTGGATGCTCGACCCATGCTCGCCTTCGCTATCAACTGGTTGGAAGCCCGTGCGGGTGGCATGGCATGAACGCGGCCAGATCGACCGACGACGTGCCGACGCTGATAGCCGTAGGCGCGGCGGTCGCCATCACCGCGTCGCTCGCCCACGAAGCTCTTGGGCACGGTGTCGGCTGTATCGCGGATGGCGGAACGGTGACGCTGCTGACCTTCCTAGTCTTTCGCTGCGCCGGGGCGGGCGTGCTTGCGGACGGGGGTGGGCCGGTCGGCGCGTTTTTGGTTGCCGCTCTCTGTCTGATCCTAGTGCGACGCCTTCGGCCAGCCCCCTCCGTCGCCAGCCTGTTCGGTTATGCGCTGGGCGTTCAGACCATGCTCTGGGTGTGCGCCCAGATGATCCGTGAGGGCATCGATGGTGGCGATGATTGGGGGCATGTCGCGGCTGATCTCACTTGGGCACCGGCATGGCATGTAGTCGTGATTGCGCTCGGGGTCGGCGGTTACGCCGCCACTATCCGAATTGCCGCCCGCCTTGGTGTCTTTCTCGCAAGCGGTAAGCCAGAGAGACTGCTGGTCCCCTACATATCGGCTTGTTTATTCGCGACGGCCTTCGGTGCGCTATGGCATGGCGATCCAGCGGCGTCGGCGCTGGACGGGCTCCTGAGCTTCGGAATGGCTCCCCTCGGCTACCTGTTGGCGATCAGGGCCGTGGCGAGAACTGCCGATGTGCCGTCCCTCCCACCGGTCGAAAGGAGCTACGCTTGGCTAGTGAGCGTCGCGGTGATCGCGGCGACTTTCGCGCTGACGATCGCCAGAGGCATCGGGCGGTTGGCGTAAGGCCATTCCCACAATTCGGCTGGAACGGGTTTTGAGTGGGCTTTTCCTTTCCCGCTCAACCATCGTTGCGGAAAGGCCGAACGCGCCTATCGTCTATCCGGCGGAGGGAGGCATCCATGAAGGCAGAGTGCCAGTGCGGCCAGCTAACGGTTGAGCTTCCCGGCCCCACCCCCGCCGTCGTCGCCTGCCATTGCACCGCCTGCCAGCGGCGTAGCGGATCGCCCTTCGGGTTGATGGCCTACTATCCAGCCGATCAGCTCACCATCGGCGGAGAGGTTCGGCGCTATGAGCGTCCCACGGACGAGGGCAACACGTTTGGGACGTTCTTCTGCCCGACATGCGGTTCGACGGTCTATGCGCGGGCCGGCAAGCACCCGGCCATGATAGGCGTTGCGGTAGGGGCCATCGCCGATCCCGAGTTCCAACCACCTGTGCGATCCGTGTGGGAGCAAACGATGCACCGCTGGATCACGGTGCCCGGCGATGTGCAGCACTTCCCGAAGGGGCGAGGATAGCTTTCCCGATCAACGATCCTATCGGAAAGGGACGTTCGTCTCGATCGCGGTTCCCATTCGAGAAGGGCTCGGCCGTGTCGATCGCCGTTCGCTTGCGTGAATCGGGCGACACCGGGTTACCGCTTCAAGAAGCGCTCTGCCCCGTGGCAAGAGAGGTTGATACCCGTTGTTCGGTGGGCCTCGTCAGACAGGAGGAAAAGGGCCGAGCGAGCCATGTCGTTGGGGTCCGCGATGTAGTTCATTGGCATGGCCTCCGCTATTTTCGCTCGGGCGTCGTCGGTCGGCATCCAGCGATCGAACATATCCGATCGCGTCGATCCCGGCGCGATCGCGTTCACGCCGATAGGGTCGCGGGCATAATTCAAAGCTGCGCACTTCGTGAAACCTCAAATCCTAACTTGATGGCGGCGTAGATGCTGTTCCCGGCCACGCCGATGCCGCCGCCGATGGAGGACGTCGTGACGATCGACCCTCGGCCTTAACTGAGCATCGCACCTGCCCTGTACTTGATGCTCAGGAAGACTCCGCGCAGGTTGATGCTGAGGATACGATCGAAGTCTTCAGCCTTCGCTCCGTGAACCCGGCTGTGCGCGCAGCCGACACCCTCGCTGTTGAACGCGCCGTCAAGGAGGACGTGGCGTTCTTCGCCGATGGCGCGGGCGATCGAGTCCTCGTCCCGCACGTCACATTACATCGCGAAAGCCTTCGAGCCTCGCTCGCGCAATCCGGACGTCAGCGCGTCGGTACCGGTCCATGTGACGCGCCGCGGCAATCACCGTGGCGCCCTCCCGCGCAAAAAGCGAAACCGCCGCCTCGCCGATACCGCTCGACGCGCCGGTAACGACACGACTCTGTCTGCCAGACGCTTGGCAGTGAAGGCCAGGCTGAGGGATTGAGGTAGGTCATCTGATTACTCAAGCGAATAAGCTGATGGCATTCGTTTCCATGATGCGTGACCGCAGGCCGTCGTCGATCAGATTGGTGACGAGGAGGCGGTCGAGCAGTCGCTCGCACACGGCGACAGGCGTGAATGGCCAGTCACTGCCGTAAAGCAGGTGGTCGGGATCGGCGACCCGCAACAGCGCGGCGAGCTGATCGGGTACGGGCGAGCCGGCCAGATCGAACCACATCGCGCGCAGGGCGGCGTGGATATCGCGCGGTGCCGCCGGGTCCGGCTTCAGGCCCAGCTCCATCTGCGTCTCGATACGGCTCGCCAGCACCGGCAGGGCAGCGCCGGCATGCGGCACGACGAGCCGGATGTTCGGATAACGTACGAGCGTGCCCGACACGATCATCTGCGTCACGGTTCGCGTCGTGTCGAAGATGAACTCCAGCATCGGTATCGGATAGCCGAGCGAGATCTTACGCGTGTCGCCATGCGGGGTCGGGAAGCAACCGCACGGCGAGCCGGTGGGATGTAGGAACAGCACCGCTCCGCGTCGATCGAGCTCCGCATAGACTGGCGCCAGCTCGGGATCGCCGAGATAGAGGCCGTGGAAGTTGGTCTCGAACACCACGCCGTCGGCGTGCAACTCGTCACAGGCGCGTGCGATCTCGGCGAGCGCCCCGTCTATGTCAGGTAGAGGCGTCGAGGCGAAGAAGCCGAAGCGATCCGGGTGCTGGCGTTTCAGACGCGCGCCTTCATCATTGACCGCCCGGGCGAGCACGCGAGCGTCGGCATCGTCACCAAGATGTACGCCTGGCGAGGATATCGATAGATAGGCTTTTGCGATCCCCAGCCGGTCCATTGCCGCCAGCGCCTCGTTCTCGCTCCAGGAGGGCGTAGCGGGCATCCCGTCGGGCGGCGACTTGCCGGCCGCTTCCAGCGACCGCACGTAGATGTCGGGCAGATAATGATGGTGGACGTCAATCCGCGATGGTCGCGTCATCCCCGGTCTCCGGATCGACGATCGAATTCGATCAACGCGTCTGCAAAGGCGCGGGGCTGTTCGAGCGGCACGATGTGGTGGCAATCGGCGATATCGACGCGGCGCAGGTCGCGCGCGATCGAGGCAAGCTGGCCATGAATGGCATCGCCCACCACGCCGCCGACGATGGCCAATGTGGCCTGCTCGACTGTCGGGCGATCGGCAAGCGCCTCTCGGATTTGCCGGCCGTTCTCCGCGAACGATCGGTAATGTTCGAAACCGCAGCGCAGCGCCTCGCGGCCGCTGTACGCGGCCACGAACGCATCGCGGATTTCAGGGGGCATCGCAGGCACGTCCTTGTAGAACCAGTCGAGATACGCGCCTTCGTGACCCTCGATCACGGCTTCGGCTAGACCGGGTACGCTGTGGAACCCGAACCACCACGGCGCGCCGCGTGCCAAGAAGCGCTCCGCGCCCGGCAGGTCGCCGATCATTCCCTCGCTGAGCGCCAGCCCCCGGATCAGCGTGCGATGCCGCATGGCGAGCATCCAGGCGACGCCCACGCCGAGATCGATCCCTGCCACCATCGCCTGCTGAATTTCTAACGCGGCTAATAGTCCCGCCATGTCGGCGGCCTGGGTGTAGAGATCGTAGCCGCCCGCTACCCGCGTGCTGCCGCCGAGCCCGCGCAGATCGGGCGCAATGGCCCGGAAGCCGGCGTCGGCCAGCAGCGGCATCACTTCCGCCCACAGCGCTCCGGTATGCGGCCAGCCGTGCAGAAGCAGGACGGCTGGTCCCTGTCCCATCGTGGCGACATGGAGGTGGATGCCGTTGGTGGCGACGTCCAGGTGTTCGATCATGGTCATGGCGGTCTCCGCTGATCGAGCAGACTTGCGTTCTCTTGCAGGCGGTATCAAGAAGATACCAGAAGGTGCTTAGGTGACTTGGAGGTAACCGTTGATCGGAGATCCGCGCGGACCATTCGCCGCCACCTGTCCGACCCGCCACCTGCTCGATCAGGTCGCCGACAAATGGTCGATGCTGGCGCTGATCGCGATCGCCGTGGCGCCGAGGCGGTTCAACGCGCTGAAGCGCGAGATCGAAGGCATCAGTCAGAAGGTGCTGACCCAGACGCTGCGCCGGCTAGAGCGCAACGGCCTCATCTCTCGTACCGTCGAGCCGACCGTACCGGTCAGCGTCACCTATGCGATCACGCCGCTTGGCCGGTCGTTGGCCACGATGATGGAGGAGGTGCGCATATGGTCCGTTGCCAACATCGGTGACGTTCTGGCTGCACAGTCCGGCTACGATCAACGTGCGTCAGTCGCGACCACATCATAATTGCAACCGCATGAGCTTCCCGAGTCTCCATCGATTCTGAGAACGCCCGCACCGTCTCACTGGCCGTTCCCAATTGGGAAAGTCGGGTTGGCAGGAACTGCCTAAGTCGGTCACAGACGCAGCGATCTTATTTCCCTGGCGCCAATATCTCGACGCGCGGTTCTAATGTTCGAAAACCCGCGGGAACGCGTGGCCGGGCGCAAGCGTCATAACCGACCCGGTTATGACACCGCAGGCTTAAATCTCAAACATGCTGAACTGGCACTCGCAGCTCAAAGGCCTTTCCCCCCGGAGGTGGCATAATTAACAACCCGTCTATTGACGCCATCAGCCGCTTGGTGAGCCCTAGCCCAAGGCCATCGGCAGCGGCGTATTTGGATTCGGGAAAGGGAAGGCCATCGTCATCGACGGTAACCGTGACGTCCCCACCGGCGTTCCTATCCAACGTGACCTCAATTTGGCCGGACTTACCTTCCTCATAAGCGTGCTTGATCGCGTTCGTCGCCAGTTCGTTTACCACAAGCGCCAAGGTAGTGATTTCTGTGGAGGAGAGGCCGTCCACCTCCTGTGCAACGGTCAAAAACACGCGGATCGACCTCGGCTCGGCTTGGGCGTGCAGTGCCTCGCACACCTGCCGCAGTGCTGCCTTTAGGGAAAGGTGGCGGTCGCGGTACAGCGTACTTCGGCAACGTGCGAGGACCGCAACTCGCTCCATCGCATCGGCCAAGGCCTGGCGCGTCTCGTCACTGGTGGCGCGCCGGCTCTGAAGCGCCAGCAGGCTAACGACGAGCTGAAGATCGTTGCTGCACCGGTGATTGGTTTCACGGAGCAACAGGTCGTCACTTTGCATCGACTGACGTGCAATGGGTGTGCCCCGCAGCAATCCGTCGCCCGTTTCCCGATTAGCTGAGTTAGTCTGCATAATTGCCCGCTCCCCCGGCAAAGGCAGGTTGATCCATGGACAACAGCGAAACAGATATCGAGCATCGCGTCTGTTGCGTAGGCAACATAGCAGCGGGTCTGATCTGGAGTTTCGAGAGTTACCTTATTACCCGCTGCCGCGGTGAGGACCGCCAACATGAATCAGCCACAGGTAGAAAAGACGGTTCACAAGAACCAGTTATTCGGTGCCTTTGGTGAAGACGTGCGAAGCAGAATGTCCGCCTACATGAAGCCGGTGGATTTCAAGCTGGGAACGACCGTTTGCGAAGCGGGCGGATTATTGAAGCACGCCTACTTCCCGCAGGGGTCCGTTCTTTCGCTCCTTACCGTTCTGGAAAACGGTTCCGAGATCGAGTGTGCGAACATCGGGCGCGAGGGTGCGTTCGGGCTGTTCGCGGCTATGTATAGCCGTGTCTCGTTCAATAGATGCACGGTCCAACTCGAAGGTCCAATGCTCCGATGTGAGATCGAACCCTTGCAGGACGAGTTCCACAAAAGCGCTCACATGCAAGATCTCTTCGTCAGCTACTCGGAGACATTGCTGTCGCAGGTCATGCAGACCGTCGCCTGTAATTCTCTCCATTCCGTCGAAGAGCGGCTCAGCCGCTGGCTCCTTATGATGTACGATCGAGCCGAAGGCGAGAAGCTCACTTACACCCATGAGTTTCTCGCACGCATGATGGGCGCGAATAGGACGTCGGTCACGCATGCAGCGCAATCTTTACAGAACGCGGGCCTTATCAATTATCGTCGAGGGATGATGCAGGTTTTGGACCGCGTCGGATTGGAGGCGGCTTCCTGCGAGTGCTATGCAATCGTCAGGAAGCGGTTCGATGCTTTTCTTGTTCCTCCTTCTACAGCCGTCCAGGAAACCAAGAATGGGCGAACCGCTACTCAGTAGTAATTGCACTCAGACGCATAGTTCATCGCTCGCTGTCGAATGCTTTATCTTGATTATTGTCAGCAGAGTATCACGCTACGTGGATCGCGTGTCACAACCGACGGTCGTGACACCACGATCCGCGGGGTTTTTGTGGGTGATCAGCATTAATCTCTTCCCGTTTTCATGCTTGTGACTGATTTTGGGAAGCCGCTCGCTTTCTCAAAATGCGATCTCAATCTGTAGATATCAGCGCTAATTGGCACGCGCCGTCAGCGATAAATGGCACGTTACGGATAGGTGCGGGATGCTCGGAATCGATCGACTCCGAGAACGACGGTTACCCTCTCGCTGGCGGTTCCTTATTAGGCAGGACTGACTGGGGGATCGCTCCACCACCAATCCCGCGCCGAGCTGGGGCGGCACGCGGATAAATACCAGCTCCGCGAGGCGGTCGCAGCGTCGCGGGCGTCATGCCGGCTTCGCCATGGCCGAGCCGGCCTTGCGCCGGTTCCAGTTGAACCCGATCAAGATCGCCAGCGCCATGATCGCCTGTGCGGCAACAGTCTGGACGGTAGGGAACAGGCCCAGCAACTCGAAACGCGGCACCGCCGACCACGGCGCTATATCGATGATCCCGGCCTCTTGCAGCGCTGAGACGCCCTTGCCGGCCAGCACGATCGTCAGGACGGCCATCAGCCACGAACTGTAGGTGAAGAACTGCCCGATCGGCAGCCTGCCGCTATAGCGCAGCAGCCCCCAGGCGATCCCTGCGAGGACGACGCAGGCGGTCAGTGCACCGGCCAGCATCGCGCCGCCATTCCCCTGCGCGCTCAGCGCCGCGTAAAACAAGATCGTCTCGAATACCTCGCGATAGACCACCACGAAGGCAAGCCCGAACAGGAACCACGCCGACCGGCCGGACAGCGCCTTCGCCATCTTCTCGCGGATATAGCGTTGCCACTGATCGGCCTGCCCCTTGCCATGCATCCAGATACCGACCGTGAGCAGCACGACCGCCGCGAACACCGAGCCAAACCCTTCGGTCAGTTCGCGGCTCGCCCCGCTGATGCCGATGATCCACGTCGCCACCACCCATGTCAGGAAGCCGGCGACGAGCGCGCCGATCCACCCAGCATGGACATAGGGCATGACCTCTGTTCGCTCCGCCTTGCGGAGGAACGCGATCATGGCAACGACGATCAGCAGCGCCTCCAGCCCCTCGCGCAGCAGGATCGTCGCGGCGCCGAGAAAGGTGGACCACGAGCTGCCGGCATTGGGCGATAGTGCCGCCTCGGCATCGTCGTAGAGGGCGTTCAAAACCGCCTGACGATCGGCGAGCTGGTCGGCCTCCTCCTTGGGCACCGCCGCCCGGTACTCAATCATCAACCCCTCGATCCGGGTCTTCAGCGTGCTGTCGCTGGCCCCCAGCATCGGCTCGATCGGCTCGAAGCCGTCGAGATAGGCGGACAGCGCCAGCTCGCTCGCCTTCGTCCGGTCGCCCGCCCGTGATGCGGCGAGGCTGGCGGCCATGCGCTCGCGCACCAGCGATAGCGAGGCCGGCGACACCTGCGTCACCGCTTGCGGATTGCGGCGCAGATAGCCCAGCACCACGTCCGCCTTCGCCTGTCCGATCTTCGCGCCCAGCACCTGCGGCGTCAGGCCGACCAGCGTTTTCAGATCGGGGACGAGCTGGCGGAGCGCCGGGTCGGACTTCCACAGGCGTTCGCCTTCCGCCGCCTGCGCGTCTGAGAAGGCGAAGTGCCCGGCATAAAGCGCGGCCGACCAGCGATCGTCGCTCGATAGTTCATCGAACGCGCGCATCGGCGTGCCGTCGAGCCCCTGCGTCAGCACCTGGTAGAGCGCGAACGTGCTGCGCTCCCGGGCGCGAGCGGCATCGGTGAACGCGATCGGGGGCGTGGTGAGCTTGGCGGCATCGGGGCCATGGCCGTCGCCAGTTATGCCGTGACAGGCGGCGCAGTTCGCTTTGAACAGTGCCTGCCCGCGAGAGAAGCTGGGGGGTGAGTTGGGCGCTAGCGGCACGGGGTAGGCGCGCAGCAGCGAGGCGGCGAGCCCATGCGCCAGATCGGCGACCTGTGAGCCGTCCGCTTTGGCGGCGATCGACGCTTGCAGTCGGGTCACGCCCGCCATGAGCGTGGCGCGCTCCGGCCTGTCGGGGAGGCCGGACACCTTCGCGCCGACCGTCGCCGCGAACTCCTTCTGCTCGGCATATTCGGTGGCGCTGATGACGCGACCCTTTGCTACCGCGCCGCCGTAATCGACCGAGATATAGTCGAGCAGCCGCCATGCGGTCTGCACCGACGTGGCGGTCGGATTCTGGGCGCTGGCTGGCGATGCCAGCATAACGAACCCAAGAGCCAAAACCAAGAATGCCGAAACGCCGCGAATGAGCCGCATTAGCAGATCCAATCCGGACTTTTTCATTTTCGACCACAATCCGGATGCCATGGCTGATCCGTTTGTGGCGACCTGGTTAAGGTTCATCGATCGCCTCGTTGCGCCTCGCAGCGACTATATGTCCAGTGGAGCTGAACCATTGAGCGGTCATGGACGAAAATCAAGCTCTGGGTACGTTCGTCGTCATCTCGAACGCGACCCGGCTCCGGATCGTCCGCTTGCTGATGGCCACCGGGGCGGACGGACGCTCGGCCGGCGCGATCGGCGACGCTCTGCGCGGCCCGCCGCCATCGCAGCTATTTGGCACCTACCTCGTCGGTCTGCCACGTTCATCAAGCCTCATATCGCCGCCTCGCAGACGCCGAATAACGCTAACCTTGCCATTAGCTACGTCATACGCGACTGCATCGTGCGACCAGCAGCAGTCGGCGGGAACGGTGCCGCCCCAGCTGCCCATCGAGTTGAAATACTCGATGAAAAGCAAGCGCCCGGTAGACGAAAAGCCGGGCCCAACCTTAAAACTAACGCCCTTTGCAGAAAGCTTTTTACCGTACGTCGCCAGCCACTTCGCCTTGCTATCAGCGATCTCTTTGCCGTCTTCAAAGACATGAAGATCGTCTGATAAGAGAGAGGCGTAAGTTGCTACGTCCTTGGCCTCGATGACACGAACCAGTTGCCTGCTTAACTCGTCCTGCCCGGGGAGTGATGGCGGGGGAGGAACTTGTGCTAAGCTGGAAGTAGCAGCCGCCATCACCACCAATGCGCCGCCGAGAATTTTGATGTTCATCGCTTAACCTCTTTATGTTGCCTTGGGAGGCGTGACTGGTTGGCGTCCAAGAGTTCGGTACACGGTTGGGCGCGAAATGGAGAACAGTTCGGCCAAATCGCTGATCGAGTAGTCTCCGGTATCGTACATACGGCGTAGCTCTTTCTGCTGACGGTCGGAAAGTTTGGGCTTTTTGCCGCGCAGCTTCCCGTTTGCGCGGGCAACCGCCATGCCTTCGCGCGTCCGCATCCGGATCAGGTCGGCCTCGAACTCGGCGAAGGTGGCGAGGATGTTGAAGAACAGCTTGCCCATCGGGTCGGCGGGGTCGTGGACGCTGGCGCCAAGCTGAAGCTTCACGCCACGAGCGGTGAGTCCGTCGCCGATTGCGCGCGCGTCCGGGACTGAGCGAGCGAGCCGGTCGAGCTTCGGCACGACCAACGTGTCGCCGTTGCGCACTGCCGCCAGTGCCTGGTCGAGGCCGGGTCGATCTCGGTTCGTGCCCGTGAACCCTTTGTCCGTGTAGATCCTGTCGGCTGCCACCCCGAGCTTCAGCAGCGCATCATGCTGGGCAGCAAGATCCTGTTTGTCGGTCGAGCAGCGGGCGTAGCCGATTAGGGTGTGCGTCATCGACCGGACTGTAACGTATAAGGCCCCATCATCGCAAAACATATGGTACTATCTATGTGAGACTCGGCATCCGGCCGTTTTCCGTGGATTGGGCAGCGGCCCGAGACCGGTCCGCTGAACGATCCTCTTTCGGACGGGGCAGATCACCATGACCGATGATCGTAAGTCGGAATCGGGAAGTGCCGAAGTCGCGACACGGATGGCCGTGCTTCGTCGGCACCTCCATGACGCGGTGCCGCTGGACCAAGCCGCGACCGACGCCGGCATCTCGCTCCGCACCGCTCGCCGCTGGCTCGCCCGCTACCGCGCCGATGGTCCGGCGGGGCTGGCGCGTCCTACCCGACCCGAAGCCGGCAAGCGTACCTTCCCGAAAGAACTGGTCGAACTGGTGGAGGGCATGGCGCTGCTCAAACCGCCGCCATCGATCGTGACCATCCATCGCCGTCTCGCCGCCATCGTCGGCGAACGGGATTGGCGAATGCCGTCCTATGGCAGCGTGCGCGATATCGTGCGCCGGATCGATCCGGCGATGCTGACATTGGCGCACGAAGGTGCCGCGGCCTTCCGCGACAAGTTCGAGCTGGTCCATCGACACCGCGCCGAGCGCCCCAATGCGATCTGGCAAGCCGATCATACCCAGCTCGATATCCTGATCCTCGATGCAGGCGGTCGCCCGGTGCGGCCGTGGCTGACGACGGTGCTGGACGATCACTCGCGCGTAATCGCGGGCTACATGGTTTTCCTCGGCGCGCCCTCCGCGCTTAACACCTCGCTCGCGTTGCGACAGGCGATCTGGCGCAAGGCCGATCCGGCATGGCCGGTGTGCGGCATTCCCGATGTGCTGTACGTCGATCACGGATCGGACTTCACCAGCCTCCACCTCGAACAGGCTGCGGCCGATCTGCGTATCCGCCTGATCTACTCGGCCGTCGCGCGCCCACAGGGACGCGGAAAGATCGAGCGGCTGTTCCGCACCATAAACACGGAGTTGCTGGCAGAACTGCCCGGCAATCTGCGCAACGGCAAACCGGTTTCACCTCCGCGCCTGACGCTGCCCGAACTGGACGCTGCGATCGGCACTTACATCGTGGCGACCTATAACGTTCGCCCCCACCGCGCGATCGGCGTGCCGCCCGTGGATGCGTGGCGCGGCGATGGCTGGCTGCCCCGGATGCCGGAAACACTGGAAGAACTGGACTCGCTGCTGGTCATGGTCGCCAAGCCTCGCATCGTCCACCGCGACGGCATCCGTTTCGAGGGGCTGCGCTACTTCAATCCCACGCTTGCCGCCTATGTCGGCGAGCCGGTGACGATCCGCTACGATCCTCGTGACGTAGGCGAGGTTCGGATATTCCATCGCAACGTCTTTCTGTGCCGGGCCGTCAGCCCCGACCATGCCGGCCTGAGTATCACCCTCAAGGACGTGCAAGCCGCCCGCATCGCCTATCGTCGTCGCCTGCGAAGCGAGATCGGAGAGCGGAAGGCCCGCGTTGCGGACTATCTGCCCGCGATCTTGCGCCCGCTGGGTTCCGGCTCGGTGCGCGCCTCAACGCCAAAACCCACGCCTGCCACGTCCCCCGAGGTGACACGGAGCAAGCCGCGTCTCCGCACCTATTACGAGGGCGAGTGATGGCAGACGGCAGCGCTCGCGCCACCAGTTTCATCTCGACGCAGGAACATCGCCGCTTCACCGAGTTTGCCAACGCCGTCCGCAAGCACCGCTACATTGGCTTGTGTCACGGCACGGCCGGCGTCGGCAAAACCCTTTCCGCGCGACGCTACGCGCGCTGGGACGGCGCAGTCGATCTGCTCATGACCTGGGGTGCGCGGCAGGCGTCCGATCTCAAGATATATGCCGACCTTGCCCGTGCGCGTGCCGTGTTCTATACGCCGACAGTCGGCAGCACGCTGCGCGAGCTTCGTCAGGACCTGCCCCGCCTCATCGATCGGGTCGATATCTGTATCGATCAGCATGTCCGGCCCAAGGATCAGATTGTCGTTTCGCCCCGGAAGCATTTCGTCGAACTGCTGATCGTCGATGAAGCCGACCGCCTGTCCAACACGGGGCTGGAATATCTGCGTGACCTGTTCGACCGGCAGGGCATCGGCCTTATCCTGATCGGGATGCCGGGCATCGAAAAGCGCATGGAGCGATACGCACAGCTTTTCAGCCGTGTCGGCTTCGCCCACCAGTACCGGCCCTTGCAGGATCAGGAGCTGACCTTTGTCCTCACGCGGCGCTGGCGCGACCTCGGACTCGCGATGGACGAAGCGGACTTCACCGACGCGCAGGCGGTCGCCACCATCGTGCGGATCACGGGCGGCAACTTCCGTCTGCTCCACCGGCTGTTCGTTCAGATCGAGCGCATCCTGAGGATCAACGGCCTGAACGCGATCACTGACGACGTGGTGGAAGCTGCACGCAGCACCCTCGTGATCGGTGTCACTTAGCGCTGACAGAACGGTGCCAATCAGCTCTGATATCTACATCAATCGGGAAGGCCCTCGCGTTCCCAAATCAGACGCCCACTAGAGACATAGTGACGGACAAGCGGGTCGATACGAGCATGTTCCTTCTGATGCTAGCAACCGCAGCCGCTAACCCTGCTACCGCCCAGATACTGGCCGGGGCCGCCTTCGAGCGCTTCACTGCTCAGACCGATCGATCTTGTCCCGCCAGGAGATTGCGGATGATCAAGCCCGGCGATCTCTCTGGCAAGGAGGAAGATTTCGAGACCCGGCTTTTGTCGCGCAGAAAGGCGCAGCGCACCCTGGCCAACCATGCCGATCAGCGCTGTTCCGGGCGGGACGGACTCTCATGCCCGGATGTCGAGACGCTCGAGGCCATGAACCGCGTAAACCTCCTTCCCTCGTTCAGCAGCTTCGCCTGCTCGCATCGGTAGCTGTGATCGGGATTGCCACTCTCAGGACGATTTTTCTCAGGTAAATTCATAACGGACATTAGGGACTGTGGGGATTCACCGCGAGTTGATGACGGCGGCGGCGAGGTAGATCATGGCCTCGAAGCTCTGGTCGGTT
>NZ_CAHJWW010000042.1 GCF_903643035.1 Sphingomonas bacterium
GCCGCCGACGCCGCGCTGGAACGGATCGCCACGCTCGCGCCGGCGACGCGCGCGCGGGTGGAGGAGGGCCTGCGCTCGATCGACCAGCTGCTGCTCGATCCCGCCGGCCTGCCGGGCCGGCCGTGGTACCGGAACCTGATCTATGCGCCCGGCACGCTGACCGGCTATGGCGCCAAGACGCTGCCGGGGATCCGCGAGGGGATCGAGCAGCGGCGCTTCGCCGACGCCGCCGCCTATGTCGTACGGACCGCAGCGGTGCTCGACGCCTATGCCGCGCGGCTCGACGCCGCCGTGTCGATCATGAAGACCGCCGCGCCCCAGACCATGGCGGCCGGGTAGAGGCCCGGCCCGACCCCGCCGCGCGAACCGCGATCCGGGCCGCGCGAACCGCGATCCGGGTCCGCGCGACCGTTGGGGCTTTAAGCATTACCCCGGCCGCGAGACGCGAAGACGGATGCCGGCCACTTGCGATCGTTCCCATTCCTGTCATCATGATGAAAAGATCATGGTCGGGAGGGGATCAGCAGCACGGTTAGGGGGCTAACATGCGTGACGGGATGCTATTCTTGCGGGCGGGCGTGGCGATGCTGTCGTTGGCGGCGGCGTTGTCGGCGGGCGCGGCCTGGGGCCAGGCGGCGCCCGCGACGTCCAGCAACAACGCCTCTGACGTGGCGGCCCAGGCGGCGGACCAGCCCGCGGCGGGCGGGGACGTCGTGGTGACGGGATCGCGCATCCGCCGCGATCCGCTGGACCAGGCCTCGCCCGTCGTCACCGTGGACGCGCAGGCGATCGCCAAGACCGGACTGTCGTCGATCGCGGACGTCCTCCAGCGCCTGCCGAGTTCGGCGGGCGGCCTCAACACCCGGTTCAACAACAGTGGCAACCTCGGCAACCCGCCCGACGGCGGCGGCGTCGGCGCGGGATCGGCGACGGTGGACCTGCGGTATCTGGGATCGAAGCGGACGCTCGTGCTCGTCGACGGACTGCGCTACGTCAACGGCGCGTCCGCGAGCGGCATCCCGGGCACCGTCGACCTGAACTCGATCCCCGACGGCATGATCGAGCGCGTGGAGGTCCTCCAGTCGGGCGCGTCGCCGCTCTACGGGTCGGACGCGATCGCGGGCGTCGTCAACATCATCACCAAGTCGAAGCAGGACGGGCTGAGGGCGAGCGCGCAATACGGCCAGTTCCGCCAGGGCGACGGCCAGACGCAGAACTATCAGCTGAGCTACGGCGCGGGCAGCGACAAGGTCCAGATCGTCGCGGGCGGCGACTACATAAAGCAGCAGTCGGTGCGCTCGTCCAACCGGTCGATCTCGCAATATCCCAATCCCGGCCAGACGAGCTGCACCGACCCGATCGGCGGATGCAGCAGCGCGACGCCCAACGGCCGCTTCATCATCGGGGATTACAACATCACGCTGCGCGCCCCCGTGATCGGCCGCACCCCGACGTTCGATCCCACGCTGGCCACGGGCGACTACAAGGCGTTCACCGCCGCGGACCGGTTCAACTTCGCGCCGTTCAACTATTTCGAGACGCCCAGCGAGCGGTACGGCGCGTTCCTGAACGCGCGCGCCGAGTTCAGCGACGCGCTCAACCTGCGCGTCAAGGCGGTCTACAACCGCCGCAATTCCCAGAATCAGGCCGCCTTCCTGCCGCTGTTCATCGGCCCCGACGCGGGCAACGGCAACCTGCTCGACACCGTGTCCGTGGACGCGACCAACCCGTACAACCCGTTCGGCGTCACCCTGTCGTCGGGCGCGAACGGCGTGCCGGCCAACTACAGCTTCATCGCCCGCCGCCTGGTCGAGGCGGGACAGCGGACCTATACGCAACGGGTCGACACGATGTCGCTCACCGGCACCCTGGATGGCCGGTTCGCCCTGTTCGGGCGCAACTGGTACTGGGACGTGAACGCGGTGGTCGGCTTCAACGACGCCCATCAGCTGTTCACCGGCAACGTCAACGCCGCCAGGCTGGCCCAGGCGCTTGGCCCCGCCGCGCTGTGCACGGGCGCGTGCGTGCCGTTCAACATCTTCGGGGGCGTGGGATCGGTCACGCCGGCGATGCTGGCATATGTCGGCTTCGACGAGCAGGACCGCAGTCGCCAGAAGCTGAGCGACTACGAAGCCAATCTGACGGGGGAACTGTTCGACCTGCCGGGCGGTCCGATCGGCGTGGCGGTCGGGTACGAGCACCGCTATCAATACGGCAACTTCATCCCCGACCCGGTGATCCAGGCGGGGCTGGGCGCGGACATCCCCGCCCAGGCGGCGAGCGGCAGCTTCAAGGTGGACGAGGTCTATGGCGAGCTGCGCGCACCCCTGCTCCGCGACGCGCCGTTCTTCCGCCTGCTCGAACTGAACGGAGCGGCGCGCTATTCCCGATATTCCACCTTTGGCGGCAACACCACGCTGACCGGCGGCGCGTTGTGGAAGCCGGTGGCCGACCTGCTGCTGCGCGGCTCCTATGCGCAGAGCCTCCGCGCGCCCAGCATCGGCGAGCTGTACGGCGCGCGGTCCCGGTTCGACCAGCCGTTGTCCGATCCCTGCACCAACGTCGCCGGCTCGCTGTACCAGACGTCCGCCGTCGTGCGCGCGAACTGCACCGCGAACGGCGTCCCGGCCAACGGCAGCTATGCCGAGCCGCAGGGCGGGCAGTTGCCGGTGCTGACGGGCGGCAACCCGCAGCTCCGGCCGGAGACCGCGCGCACGCTGCTGTTCGGCGGCGTATACAGCCCCGCCTGGGCGCGTGGCGGCCTGGCGAGCGCGTTCAGCGTCGAGGTCAACTATTACGACGTCGAGGTGAACGGCGCGATCTCGTCGATCGGCGCGGACGTGCTGCTCAGCCGCTGCGCGCTGACGGGCGATCCGTTGAGCTGCGCCGCCATCCGGCGCACGCCCGCCGGGTTCATCTCGTCGATCAACGGCGTGCTCCTCAACACCGGCGGCATCAAGACGCGCGGCATCGACGCGACGGTCAACTTCCGCACGCGGCAGACGCGATACGGGCTGTTCGGGGTGAGCCTGCTCGGCAACTACCTGCTCCGGTATCAGGAGAGCGTCCCCGCGACGACCGGATCGACGGTCACGATCTACGACCAGTCGGAGCGCGGCAGCCCGGACCAGGCCTATCCGCGGTTCAAGGGCACGGGGATCGTCGACTGGACGCTCGGGCCGGTGAACGCGAGCTTCACCGGCCGCTATGTCGACGCCGTGACCGAGATCGATGGCGGCAACCGGCTGGGCAGCCGTTTCTACGGCGATGTCCAGCTTCAGTTCCGCCCCGGCTGGATGGATCGCAAGCTGGCGTTGACAGTCGGCGTCAACAACGTCTTCAACAACGACCCGCCGGCCTGTTTCAGCTGCAGCCTGAACAACTACGACCCCACCACCTACGACGTCCCCGGACAGTTCGGGTATCTGCGGCTATCCTTCGGTATCTGAACGGAATATCGGCCGGCCTGCTGGATGCGTATGGGTCCGGGCGCGGCCCATGGGCGTTGAAGGCGCTTGTGACCCGGTCGACCTGCGGTCACGGTCCATGAAGGGAACCGATGATGTCGAAGCCTGAAACCCTGCGGGAAATCTATGCCGACGAGCTCAAGGACCTGTGGTCGGCGAACGACCAGATGAGCCGCCTGCTCGGGAAGATCGTGTCCGAGGCGAGCGACGGCTCGCTGAAGGAGATGCTGGCGAAGTCGCAGGAGGGCATCGCCAAGCATACGGACACGCTGAAGGAGCTGATCGCCGGCCAGGACGAGACGGTTGCCAAGGAGCATTGCAAGGGCATGGAGGGCCTCGTCGCGGAGGCGACCAAGCACGTCCTCGAGGAAGGTCCGGACAAGGGGCCGCTGCTCGACGTCATCATTATCGCACAGTACCAGCGCATGACCCATTACGGCATCGCCGGCTTCGGCACCGCGGCAGCCTATGCCAGGGCGCTCGGCCTGGACGACGACGAGACCAGGCTGAAGGGCGCCACCAAGGAGATACATGGCGGCGACGAATACATGAACAAGCTCGCCGAGACGGGCGTGAACCTCCAGGCGAAAGCCGCCTGATCGGAACGCCCGCCGCCGCGACCGGCGGCGGGCCTCCCTTCCGGTTCGATCAAGGCAGCCGCGACATGGCCATCAAGGCCGTCTTCTTCGACATCGACGGCACGCTCGTCGACAGCAACGACCAGCACGTACTCGCGTGGGAGGAGGCGTTCGCCTTTGCAGGCGCGAGCTTCGACCGCTCGCTGATCCACGACCAGATCGGCAAGGGGACCGACATGCTGGTCCCCGCGCTCCTGCCCGACCTGGACGAGACCGGGCAGGAGGGGCTGGGGAAGGCGCACGGCGCGATCTTCAAGATCCGCTACCTCGACGCGGTGAAGGCGTTTCCCGGCGCTCACGACCTCCTGGCGCGGGTGCGCCGGGCTGGGCGCAGGGTTGTCCTCGCCTCCTCGGCGTCGACGGCGGAACTCGACCATTACATCGGCCTTCTGGATGCCCGCGACCTCGTCGACGCGACGACGAGCGCGGACGATGTCGAGAAAACCAAGCCGGCGCCGGACATCTTTGCGACCGCGCTGGGCAAGGTCGCGCCGCTCGGCCCGGACGAGGTCGTCGTCGTCGGCGACACGCCCTATGACATGGAGGCGGCGGGCAAGTGCGGGATCGCGGCCGTGGCGCTCCGCTCCGGCGGGTTCTCCGACCGGTTGCTGATCGGGGCGGGGGCGGTCTGTGTCTACGACGACGCCGCCGCGCTGCTGGACGATTTCGACTGCTCGCCGCTGGGGAGATGACATGCCGATCAGGCTGAAGCCGCTGGGCAAGCAGGTGCTGGTGGTGACGGGCGCGACGAGCGGGAACGGGCTCGCCATCGCGGAACGTGCGGCGAGGAGCGGCGCCGCGGTCGTGGCCGTCGCCCGCAACGCGGTGGCCCTGGAGGACCTGCGCGCCCGCCTCGCCGCCGATGGCGCGCGGATCGCGACCTGCGTGGCGGACGTCGCCGACCTCCCCGCCCTAGAACGCGCCGCCATGGTCGCGACCGATACATTCGGCGGTCTCGACAGCTGGATCAACAACGCCGCAACCGGAACCTATGGCACGCTGGAGCAGGTGCCGGTCGAGGACCATCGGCGCGTGTTCGACGTCAACTATTTCGGCACGCTGTACGGCTCGCTGGTCGCCGCGCGTCATCTGCGAGCCCGTGGCGGCGGTGCGATCGTCAATGTCGGCTCGATCCTTGGCGACCGCGCGATCCTGCAGCAGGGACCCTATAGCGCCACCAAGCATGCGGTGCAGGCGCTGACCGACACGCTCCGCATGGAGCTGGAGCGCGAAGGCGCCGGCGTCTCGGTGACGCTGGTCAAGCCCGGCGCGATCGACACGCCCTTTCCCGAGCATGCCCGCAACTTCATGGATAGCCCGGCGAGGCTGCCGCCGCCGCTCTATACGCCCGAGGTCGTCGCGGACGCGGTGCTCTTTGCCTGCGCGAACGCGCGGCGGACGCTCTATGCGGGAGGGGGCGGGCTGTTGTCGTCGGTCATGTCGCAGGCCGCGCCCCGGCTGGCGGACGCGATCATGGAGGCGCTCGGGACGACGGTGCAGCAGAAGCCCGACGATCCCGGCGAGCCGGAGCGGCGCGACAACCTTTACGAGCCTCGCGCCGATGCGCTTCGCGGCAGCCGAAAGGTGCAGGCCCGGCGCTCCAGCCTCACGTTACAGATCCAGAAGCTGCCGTCGTCCGTGGCGCTCGGTCTGCTGGGCGTCGGCGTCGGCGTGGCGCTGGCGGGCGTCGCCAGAAGCCGGCGCACCCGTCAGATATCGCAGGCTTCCGCGATCGCTTCATAGACCAGATCCAAATCCGCGTCGCTGATGCAATAGGGCGGCATGACGTAGACCGTGTCCCCCAGGGGCCGCAGCAGCACGTCCCGCCGGCGGAAGAAGTCGAGCAGCCGCGGAGCACGATCGGAAAGATAACCGGCGCTGCCCCCAATCTCGATCGCCGTGACCGTACCCAGCCGGCGCGCGCCCGTGATCGTGGGCAGCGTCTCGAGCGCGGCCAGCCGGTCCGCCTGGCGGCGTGCCAGGTCGGCGACGCGGTCCAGAACCGGCTCCTCGCGCCAGATCGCGAGATTGGCGTTCGCGGCGGCGCAGGCGATCGGATTGGCGGTGTAGCTCGACGAATGGAAGAACATCCGCCCCCGATCCGAACCGTGATGCGCCGCGAAGACCGGCTCGATCGCCATCGTCACCGCGAGCGGGATCGCGCCGCCCGTCAGCCCCTTGGACAGGCAGAGGATGTCGGGCACCACCCCCGCCTGTTCGCAGGCGAGCAGCGTGCCGGTGCGCCCCCATGCGGTCATCACCTCGTCCGCGATGAAGAGAACGCCGTGATGCGTGCAGATCCGGCGCATCTCGGCCAGGATCGCGGCCGGATAGACGAGCATGCCGCCCGCGCCCAGAAGCAGCGGCTCGACGATGAAGGCCGCCGCCCCGTCCAGGCCCACCCCGTCCCGGCAAGCCCGATCCAGCGCGTCGAGCGTGTCCTGCCCGCCGCCGGCGGCGGGGAAGGGGATCGTCTCCACGTCGAACAGCAGCGGTCGGTAGGCGCGGTTGAACACGCCGCGCGCGCCCACGGACATCGCCCCGATCGTGTCGCCATGATAGCCGTTCTCCATCACGAGGATACGATGACGCGGCTCGCCCCGGTTCAGCCAGTAGCCCAGCGCCATCTTCAGCGCGACCTCGACGCTGGTGGAGCCGGAATCGGAGAAGAACACGCGCGTCAGCTCGGGCGGCATGATGGCGCGCAGCCCGGCCGCGAGTGCCTCGGCCGGCTCGTGCGTCCATCCCGCGAAGATGATCTGGTCGAGACGCCCCGCCTGCTGCGCGATGGCGGCGGCGATCCGCGGGTGCGCATGGCCGTGCGTCGTCACCCACCACGACGAGATCGCATCGACGACGCGCCGCCCGTCGCTGGTGAAAAGCGCGGCGCCGCCGGCGCCGGTGACGAGCGGGGTCGGCTCGCCCAGTCCGTGTTGGGTGAAGGGGTGCCAGATGGGGGAAGGGGTCATGCGAAATCCTCGAGCTGGAAGCCTTCAAGGAAAGCGGCCCGGAGCGTTCCGGCCGTCAGCGTCGGCAGGCGGGGCAGGCGGCCGAGCCGCTTCACGCGCCCGAAGGTGACGATCGTCTCCTCGCTGTCCTCCGCCGGATCGCCGTTGAAGGCGATGCCAACGATCGGCACGCCGCGGACGCGCAGCGCCTCGATCGTCATCAGGCTGTGGTTGATCGTGCCCAGCCCGGTCCGCGCGACGATCACGGCCGGATGGCCCCAGCGCGCGAAGAGGTCCGCGAACAGCAGCCCGCGCGTGACGGGCACAAGTGCTCCGCCCGCACCCTCGACGATAAGCGAGCCCGACGTCCGTGGCGGTATGATCCGGTCGGGATCGATCGCCACGCCGTCGAGCTCGGCCGCGCGATGCGGCGAGCAGGGGGTCGCCAGGCGATACGTCTCCGGCAGGATGCGGTCGGCATCCACCCCGAGCGCGGCGACCGTCGCGGCGTCGCCGCCACCGCCGAGTCCCGCCTGCACGGGTTTCCAGTAGGACGCGCCCGTGGCGCCTGCGAGCGCGGCGGCGAACACGGTCTTGCCGACGTCAGTATCGGTGCCGGTGACGACGATGGTGCTCAAAGCCGGTCCCGCAGGGTCGCCATGAGCGCCACGATGTCGGCATCGTCGATGTTGAGGGTGAAGGATAGCCTGAGACGCGAGGTACCGGGCGGCACCGTCGGCGGGCGCACGCCGCGCACGTCAAACCCAGCCGCCCGCATCGCCGCGGCGACCGCCATCGTCCGCCGATCGTCGCCGATGATGACGGGCTGGATGGGGGAGCCCGAGGCGGGCAGTCCCAGCTTGTCCAGCGCACGCCCCGCGGTGCGGACGAGCGTCCGAAGCCTGTCGCGCCGGTCCGGCTCGTCGCCAAGGCAGCGCAGCGCATCGCGCACGATCGCGGCGACCAGCGGCGACGGCGCCGTCGAGAAGATGAACCCGCGCCCCCGATTGACGATGAAGTCGCGCACCGTCGCGGCCGCGAGGATCAGCGCGCCCTCGCAGCCCAGCGCCTTGCCGCAGGTGCGCAGGACGACGACATTCTCGCGGCCGTCGAGTCCCGCCGCCAGCCCGCGCCCGCCCGGCCCGAACACGCCGGTCGCATGCGCCTCGTCGATCAGCATCATCGCGTCTTCCCGCTGGGCGAGCTCCGCGAGGCCGGCGAGCGGCGCCCGATCGCCGTCCATGCTGTAGAGGCTCTCGACCGCGATCCATGGCGTCCCCATGCCGCCGCGGCGGCGCCAGCCGGTGATGACGTCGGCGGCCGCGTCGACGTCGTTATGGGCAAACGGCGCCGTCTCGGCACGGCCCAGCCGCATGCCCTCATGTGCGCTCGCGTGGACCAGCGAGTCGTGGACGACGAGGTCGCCCCGTTGCGGCAGCGTGGAGAACAGGAGCGTATTGGCCCCGTACCCGCCGCCGGTGAAAAGCGCGGCTTCCGATCCGAAGAAGCGCGCCGCCTCCTCTTCCAGCCGCTCATGCTCGTCGCAATTGCCCCGCAGCAGGCGCGAGCCGCCCGACCCGGTTGCCACCCCGCGCCCGAGCGCATCGATCGCCGCCTGCCGGAGCCGCGTCGATCCGGCGAGCCCCAGGTAGTCGTTGGACGAAAAGTCGAGGTCCCGCTGCGGCACGAGAGACCGGCGCCGGCCGGCCGTTTCCAGGCGCGCGAGCTCGCCTTCCAGTTTTTCCAGTCCCGACATCGGCCTGCGTTAGCGGTATATCGCCGATCTGCCGAGGGCGGCCTTCCCGTTTCCCCAACCTGTGCCCGCCGCGGCGATACGGGCGAGCGATGCGCACGCGTCCGTACCGGCGGCGACTACCAGGGTTCGGGTCCGTCCGGACCGACGAAGGTGCCCGTTCGGCCGTCCCCCGACAATATCATCCTTACTGCCGGTGCGGCGCCTTCCTCGACCGGCGCGCCACGGGTCCGGCCATTAAGATCCGTCCTGACCAGCCCCGGATTGACCGAGTTGACCGCGATCCCCTCCTCCTCGAGTTCGGCCGCGAGCTGGATCGTCAGCATGTTGAGCGACGCCTTCGCCGCCGCATAGCCGAGCGGTTTGACCTTGGCGTACACCCATTCGGGATCGGCCTGGAGCGCGAGCGAGCCGATGCTGCTCGACTGGTTGACGATCGATGCGGACGCCGACCGGCGCAGCAGCGGGAGCATCGCCTGCGTGACGGCGAGCGCCCCGAAGAAATTGGTGTCGAACGCTCGCCGCACCGCGCCGGGATCCGCCTTGCCGGGCGGTCCGTCACCCTTGAAGACGACACCTGCATTGTTGACGAGGACGTCCAGGCCGCCGCCGTCCGCACCGATCGTGTCGGCTGCCGCGGCGATGATTTCGGGATCGAGAACGTCGAGGCGGACGAACTGAGCGTCGCCGCCCCCGTCGCGCAAGCTGGCCGCGGCCGCCTCGCCAAGCACGGGATCGCGCGCGCCGAGCCAGACGCGCAACCCCGCGGCCGCGAGCTGCCGTGCGATCTCGAGCCCGATGCCCTTGTTGGCGCCCGTGACCAGCGCGGTGCGGACCGGATCGGACATGATGATTTCTCCCGTGCGCGGCGGCGGTATTGTCGCCCATCGCCATATTGGCCTTGCGGACAGTATGGAAGACCACGCCGGTTCGGTAGTGACACGGCGGCCCGTCCAGGCGCGTGCGGACGCGCCCGAAGCCGCGATGGATTGCGGGCGACAGGCCGGGAAGGCCGCCCACCCCACTGGACCGGCCGCCCGCAACTTAACGGTATCACGTCCTCGCGGACCGGGGCATTAAGTGACGCGGAGCGGAGGCCGGCAGGCAAGCCTGGACCCCGGACGCATGGAGAGAGATATGCCGGACGTCATTCCGTCGCCGACCCAGCCATGCTCGAGCCTGAAGATCAGCGAGACGATCCTGAAGACGGGCCGCCTTGACGAGATGATCGCCTGGTACACCACCGTCCTTGGCGTTCCGCCGTTCTTTGAGCACAATCCGGATGCGGGGACCAGGCCGCTCGACCTTGGCGGCCAGACACGCGCAAGCGACCTGCGGATGTGCTTCTTCCGGTTGTCGCTCGATTTCCCCTACGTCCAGACGATCGGCATCTTCCAGGAGCCCGGTACCGGGCTGATGCCGGTGAAGGATGGTCCCGGCCTTCACCATATGCAGCTTACGACATCCGATCTCGACGGGCTCTGCGTGACCTACGAAAGGCTGCTGGGCCACGGGATGCGACCGCACCGTAGCGCGGACCACGGTCCGATGACGAGCTTCTACTACCGCGATCCCGACGGGAACAACGTCGAGATCACCGCGCAAAACTTCGCGACGCTCGAGCAGATGATCGGCTTCATGGCCTCGGACGCCTTCAAGGCCAATCCGTCGGGGCGCGAGATCGATCCGGGTGACTATGTCGCGGGGCGGCGGGGACGCACGTCGGCGACTCCGGCCGGTTGACGTCGCGGCTTGGACATTGATGCCGGCGGCACCGGCTGGACCCGGGAGGATTGACAACATGAAGATGGTGAAGGTGGAACGGCATGGCGCAACCGCCGAAGGATTGATCGACGGCGATCTGGTCCATGTCCTGGGTGAATGGCGCCCGGGTCTCGCCGAGGACGCACCCTTCACCTTGTCCAGGCGGTCCCCGGACGACCTCGCTGCGCTCCACTCGAAGTCGGCCGAGACAATACCCGTCTCGTCGGTCAAGCTGGCGGTGCCGATCGATCCGCTGGCGAAGATCCTGTGCGTCGGCATGAACTACCGCGACCACCTCAGCGAGATCGCGGTCGAGGAGTCGACCAGCCCAGTGGTGTTCATGCGCACCCACGACTCGATCGTCGCGCACGACGTTCCGGTCGTCCGGCCCAGGGCGTCGATCAGCCTCGACTTCGAAGGCGAGATCGCGATCGTCATCGGTCGCCACGCACGCAACGTCGCGGTCCAGGACGCGCTGGACCATGTCGGCGGCTACAGCTGCTTCATGGACGGTAGCATCCGCGAGTACCAGAAACACTCGGTCACCGCCGGCAAGAACTTCTGGCATACCGGCGCGATGGGTCCGTGGATCGTGTCCGCAAGCGAGTGGAGCGGCGCCGACCCGGCCTTGCAGACCCGCCTGAACGGAGAGACGGTCCAGTCCGCGCACGCGAGCCAGATGATCTTCGGCATCCGCGAGATCATCGCCTATTGCTCGCGCTGGACGCCGCTGCGGCCCGGCGACGTAATCGCTACCGGCACGCCCGGCGGCGTCGGCTCACGCCGTACCCCGCCATTGTGGATGAAGGCGGGCGACCGGATCGAGGTCGAGGTCGAGGGCATCGGCACGTTGAGCAACCTGGTGATCGACGAGGCCTGATCGATTGCCGCGCGGCGCACGGACGGATCGGATAGCGGATCGAACATGACCGACGTGAACCTCACGATCGCCTGCCAGGCCTATGATCGCGTGCAGGCGCTCCAGAGCGGGGAAGTGCGCGTCGAGGGATGCCGCACCCGTTTCCTGCCGATGCGGACGGAGGACATCTTCAGGTGCGCCTACGACGGCGCTCAGTTCGAAGTGACCGAGCTTTCCATGAGCAGTCACATCCTGATGCTCGCGCGCGGCCTTCCTTGCCAGTACCTCGCGATCCCGGTGTTTCCCTCCCGAATGTTCCGCCATTCGGCGATCTATATCCGGACCGATCGCGGCATCGACCGTCCCCGCGACCTGGCCGGCAGGACGGTCGGCGTGCCGGAGTACCAGATGACCGCGGCGCTGTGGGCGCGGGGCATGTTGTCGGACGAATACGGCGTGGCGACCTCCTCGATCCGGTGGCGCACGGGTGGGCTGGAGGAGCCGGGGCGCAAGGAGAAGTTCGGGTTGACGTTCGGCGACGGCGTGACGGTCGCGCCGATCGCTAGCGGACAGGCCTTGTCGCCGATGCTGGCGTCGGGCGAGATAGACGCGCTCATTACCGCGCGAGCGCCGTCCTGCTACTCGCCCGGCCATCCTGGCGTGGACCGCCTGTTCAAGGATCACCGGTCCGCCGAGGAAGCGTATTTCCGAAAGACGCTGATCTTTCCGATCATGCACGTGATCGGCGTCCGGCGAGACATCGTCGACCGTTATCCATGGGTGCCGGCATCGCTGACGAAGGCGTTCGACCAGTCCAAGCGGAACTGCATGTGGGCGATGTACGACGTCGGTGCCGTTTCGGCCGCGCTGCCGTGGCTCGGCGACGATCTCGCGCGCACCGTTGCGGTCATGGGAGAAGATTACTGGCCCTATGGCGTGCCTGCCAACCGGACCACGCTTGAGACTATGCTGCGCTATTCCTTCGAGCAGGGCCTGTCGCCCCGCAAACTGGAGCTCGATGAGCTGTTCGCGCCGGGAACGCTGGGCGACCTGCCCATCTGATGGGATCGCTCCGGCGCATCGCCCTCGCATCGAGGGTGACTGACGATCACAGCCGTCTTGCCTCGACCGGTTCGGCATGTGACGGGGGTGTGCACGTAGTCCGCGATGTCGATCGCCGGCGATCCGACAGCTATCGGATCGACCGGTCGGCGCAGACGGAAACGCAGGAGATGGGTAGCATGATCGGTCGCAAGAGATTGGGCCTCCTGGCCGCCGTCGCTGCCGCCCTGGGAAGCGATCCGATCGCCGCGGCGGCGGACGACCAGTGGCCGCCCGTCGCGGCCGTGTCGCTCTACGGGGATCCGAACAGGCCGGACATCTCGGGGTTGTGGATGGGAACCGCCATGGGCATTCCCGGACAGGGTGTCGTGTCGAACTCGGGAAAATCGGCAGACGGGCGGCCTCCGAGCTACTGGTCGCCTTGGCCGCTGCCGTACACGACCGCCTACCGGAAGATCTACGACGAGCGGGTCGCGAGCGCGAAGAAGGGGGTCCAGCTCGGCGACATCAGCTCGAAATGCCTGCCGTTCGGGCTGCCGACCATGGTGTCCTCGATGAACTACCCGCAGGAGATCGTGCAGACGCCGGGTCAGGTCACGTTCTTCGAGTTCGGGACGTTCCCGATCGTGGTCTGGACCGATGGCCGCTCGCATCCCAAGGGGCTGGCGCCGAGCTACAACGGTCATTCGATCGGTTATTGGCAGGGGCGGACGCTGGTCGTCGATACCGTGGGAATCATGCCGACCACATCGCTAGACTCGCACCGCGATGCGCACAGCGGCAAGCTGCATCTCAAATGGACGGTAAGCCGGGTCGCGCCGGACGTGCTTCACACGCAGATCACGCTCTATGACGACGAGGCGTTCACCGAGCCCGTCACGATGACCAACATCGCTCATCGGAAGACCGATGCGAAATGGGCACTCCTGGACGATCAATCCTGTTTCGAAAACAACCAGGACGTTCCGCCACCCGACAAGGCAAGCGGTTTCATCAAGTTCTGAGCCCTCCTGCGATCGACGGCAACCGACCTTGCGGCAGAGGCCAGACGATCAGATCAGGTCGTCTATCCGGATCGGCATCTTGCGGAAGCGGGTGCCAGTCGCATGGTATACTGCGTTGGTGACGGCGGCGGCGGCGCCGACCATGGATACCTCGCCGAGGCTCTTGGCGCCAAGCGGGTTCAGAAGCGGGTCGGGCTTGTCGACGAAGCTCACGTCGATGTCGCCGATGTCGGCATTCACCGGCACGACATAGTCGGCGAGGTCGTCGTTGAGCCAGCCGCCATAACGCGGATCGACCTCCGTCTCCTCGCGCAGCGCCGAGCCGATCGCCATCACCACGGCGCCGCGCACCTGGCTGGCGGCAGTGCGCGGGGATATGATCCGACCGCCGTCGACCACGCTGACGACGCGCGGCACGCGCACGCGCCGGGTAGTCGGCTCGACGCGCACCTCCACGAAGTGCGCGACGTAGCTGAACGTGGCGAAGTCCGGATAGTCCGGCCCGCCCCTGGCGAACTCGCCCGAGCGCAGCTTGTCGAGCGCCTTGGCGTCCTGCCCCGGCGCGATGTTCGACACCTCCACCTGAAGGAACGGACGCCGCGTCCTCGCCAGTTGCTGGTGGACGGTGCCCGACGGGGTCTGTCCGCTGGACAGCTCGGCCAATCGCGCTTTCATCTGCTCGGAGGCCTTGGCCACGGCGGGGATGATGCTCACGGTTCCCCAGGAGCCGGCGGTCAGGTGCTGCGGCGCGGCGGCGGTGTCGCCGATCGCGATTTCCAGCCGCTGCCCATCGATCCCCAGCTCGCGCTGGAGCAGCTGGGCGATCACCGTGCGGATGCCCTGGCCCATCTCGTGCCCGGCGACCGCGAACCGGGTCCCGCCGTCGGCGCTGATGCGCAGCGTGGCGATCGTCGGCGTCATCGGCGCGGGATAGCAGCCGCCGGCGACCCCCCAGCCGACCATCGTGCCGTCCGGCAGGACCGTCGAGCGCGGGGCCATCGACCGCCGCTCCCAGCCGAACCGGCGCGCGCCCTGCGTGAGGCAGTCGTTCAGATAGGCGGACGAGAACGGCTTGCCGGTGATCGGATCCGTCGTCGCCTGGTGGGCGAGGCGGAACGCGACCGGATCGCGGTTCAGCTTGTAGGCGAGCTCGTCCACCGCGCTCTCGAACGCGAAATGCGCCGGGTGCGGGTTGGGCGCGCGCATGAACCCCGGGTCCTGCGTGTCGATCCGAACGTTGCCGGACGTGCCGTCATAGTCCTTGACGCCGTACATCTTGGGCGGCGTCTCGTGATAGGCGGGCGGGAAGCCACCCTTGCGCGACTGCTGGTGGTCGGCGTCGTAGCGGATCGCGACCAGCTTGCCCGCGGCGTCCGCGCCCAGCGTGACGTGGTGGCGGCTGCGGGGCCGGAAGGTCGCGTTGTGGAAGATCTGCCCGCGCGGCATCACCAGCTTGACCGGCCGGCCGATCAGCATCGCGGCGCGCGCGACGATCGCGCTCTGGCGCTGGATCGAGCCCTTCTGCCCGAACGCGCCGCCGATATAGGGGCTCTTCACCTCGATGATCGCCGGATCGATGCGAAGCGAACGCGCGATCGACGCGAGCAGCGTCTGCGCGCCCTGCGTACCCTCGTAGATGGTCAGCCTGCCGTTCCGCCAGTCGGCGGTGGTCGACAGGAGCTCGATCGGGTTGTGATGCTGGGCGGGCGCGACATAGTGCGCCTCGACCGTCGTGGCGGCGGTCGCGAGGACGGCCTGCGCGTCGCCGGACTTGGTCGGGCGGAACGGTTCGCGCGCCGTGCCCGGGCTGTCGATCAGCGCCACGAACGGCTGGTCGGCATAGGTCGGCCGGAGCGCCTCGGCTCCTTCGATCGCGGCCTCCAGCGTCTCCGCGACGACCAGCGCCACCGGCTGGCCGCGATAGGCGATGTCGGCCGTGATCGTCGGCGTCGGTGGGGGCGGGGCCGGGGCCGGAGCCGCTCCGGCGGCCCG
>NZ_CAHJWW010000043.1 GCF_903643035.1 Sphingomonas bacterium
CCGGCGGCAGCCCGGAGACGGCGACGTCGCCGACCAAGCTGCTCTACGCGGGCGCCAACCGGCTGACCGCGATGCGGCTGGCGGTGCTCGACCTGCCCGAGGGCAACGCCATGCGCGCGCCCGGAGAGGCGCCGGGGCTGATGGCGCTGGAGATCGCGATGGACGAGCTGGCGGAAAAGCTCGCCATGGATCCGGTCGAGCTCAGGATCGTCAACGACACCCAGGTCGATCCCGCCAAGCCCGAGCGCACCTTCTCGCAGCGCCACCTGATCGAGTGCCTGCGCACCGGCGCCGACCGCTTCGGCTGGTCGCGCCGCGACGCCAGCCCCGGGCGGGTCCGCGACGGCCGGTGGCTGGTCGGGATGGGCGTAGCCGCGGGCATTCGCGACAACGTGCTGGCGAAATCCGCGGCCAGGGTCGGGCTCGGCGCGGACGGCCGCATCACCGTATGGACCGACATGACCGATGTCGGCACCGGCACCTACACGATCCTCGCGCAGACCGCCGCCGAGGTGATGGGCGTGCCGCTCGACCATGTCGACGTGGTGCTGGGCGACTCCGACCACCCCGCGTCCGCCGGGTCGGGCGGGCAATGGGGCGCCAACAACTCGACTGCCGGGGTCTATGCCGCGTGCATGAAGCTGCGTGGGGCGGTGGCGCAGAAGCTCGGCGTCAACTCGGCCGACGCGACGTTCGCCGGCGGCAAGGTCCACACCGGCGGCCGGAGCATCGACCTGCACGAGGCCGGCGGCCTCACCGCCGAGGACGCCATCGAATATGGCGATCTCGACAAGACGTACCAGCAATCGACCTTCGCCGCGCATTTCTGCGAGGCGGGCGTCGACGCCTGGACCGGCGAGATCCGGCTGCGCCGGATGCTGGCGGTGTGCGACGCCGGTCGCATCCTCAACCCCAAGGCGGCGCGCAGCCAGGTGATCGGCGCGATGACGATGGGCGCGGGCGCCGCGCTGATCGAGGAGCTGGCGGTCGACAAGAGGTTCGGCTTCTTCGTCAACCACGACCTCGCGGGCTACGAGGTGCCGGTCCATGCCGACATCCCGCACCAGGAGGTGATCTTCCTCGACCATCCCGACGACAAGTCCTCGCCAATGAAGGCGAAGGGGGTCGGCGAGCTCGGGCTGTGCGGGGTCGGCGCCGCGATCGCCAACGCGGTCTACAACGCCACCGGGGTCCGCGTCCGCGACTATCCCATCACGCTGGACAAGCATCTGGCGGGACTTGCGAGCATCGCCTAGGAACGGCGCGATCGAGGGAGCCGACGCCTTCCGGCTTCCGCCGGGTCGACGCCCGGCGCGACCCTGTTTCGACTCCCGTTACGTGTAATGACGCAGCCGGATCGTCCCCGTGTCTTCACCGTGAAGAAGACCCAGGGAGAGAGACGATGCGCGCCGCCACGGTATCGACCGCCGATCCGCATCGCCTGGCCAGCCGCGGCGCCCTCCTGCTGGCCTGCGCCGCGTCGGCCCTGGCCGCGCCGGTGGCGGCGCAGACCGCGCCGGTCCTGCCGGACGGCGGCCGGGTGGCGGCGGGCGACGTCACGATCGGCCCCGTCTCGCGGGGAAGCCTCTCGATCTCGCAATCGTCACCGACCGGCATCGTCGACTGGAACGGCTTCTCGATCGGCGCGGGCGGCACCGTGCGGTTCGAGAACGGGCAGGGCGCGACGCTCAACCGCGTCGACGGCGCGCAGGCCTCCCGTCTCGACGGATCGCTGCTGGCGAGCGGGTCGGTCTATCTCATCAACCCCAATGGCGTGATCGTCGGCCGGACCGGCGTCGTCCAGGTCGGCGGCAGCTTCGTCGCGACGACCCTCGCGATCACCGATGCCGAGTTCCAGGCGGGCGGCGACCGGACGTTTTCCGGCCCGTCGACCGCCGGCGTCGTCAATCTCGGCCGGATCGGCGCGCTTGGCGGCGACGTCGCGCTGTTCGCGACGGTCGTCCGCAACGAGGGCAGCATCGCCGCGACCGGGGGAACCGCGGCACTGGCGGCGGGATCCTCGGTGCTGATCCGCGACAGCGAACTCGACGGCGGCCGCTTCGTCGTGCTCGTCGGCGGCCGCGCCACCTCCGTCGCCAACACCGGCGCGATCGCCGCTACGGTCGCCGAGCTGCGCGTGGCCGCGGGATCGGTCTACGCGCTGGCGGGCAACATCTCGGGCGTCGTCGCGGCCGATCGGGTGACGGGCGATAACGGCCATGTGTTCCTGACCGCCGGCGCCGGCGGCGCGGTCCATGTCGGCGCCACGACGATCACGTCGGGGACGCCCTCCTATGGCGGGACCGTCGACATCTCCGGCGATGCCGTCGACATCGCGCGTGGCGCGACCATCGACGTATCGGCCGGCAGCGTCGGCGGACAGGTGTATCTGAAGGCGGACCGGACCCTCGCCCTGGCCGGCACGGTGCTGGCGCGCGGGGCCGACCAGGGCGGCGTCCTGTGGACCTTCGCCGGCAGCGTGGACGCCGCCGGCGCGACCGTGGACACGCGCGGCGCGGCGGTCGGCGACTGGATCATCAACCAGCCGACGCTGACCGTCGACGCCCGGCTCGCCGGCGAGATCGGCCGCTATCTGCGCACCACCAACCTGGAGCTGTGGGCGAACCCGGCCGACTTCGGCGGCGACGCCGCGCAGGGCGATCTGACGATCGCCTCGCCCATCGCCCTGTCCGGCAGCGACCGGCTGACACTGCTCGCCGCCAACACGTTGCGCGTCGACCAGAACGTGACGGTCGGCGATGCCGGCGTGCTGAACCTCTACGCTTCCGGCGCGAACGCCATCGGCGACCCGATCATCTTCGCCGCCAACCGGAGCATCACCTTTACCGGGCCGGCGCATGGCGGACAGGCGCTGTCGATCAACGACGACCCCTATGCGCTGATCTATGGAGTCGCCGACCTGCAGGCGATGGCCGCCGATCCGGCGGGTCATTACGCGATCGCGCGATCGTTCGCCGCCGGCGCCACCCCGCTGCCTGGCGCGGTGGTCGGCGGCCAGGACGGCGATGCGTTCAGCGGCGTCTTCGAGGGGCTCGGCCACGGCATCAACGGCCTGCGCATCGACGCGCCCGGCAGGTCGCTCGTCGGCCTGTTCGGCCGCGTGTCGGGCGTGATCCGCAACGTCGGCCTGATCGGCGGCTCGGTCGTCGGAGGGACCGGGGTCGGCGCGCTCGTCGCCAGCCTCGATGGCGGCTCGGTGCTGCGGGTCGACAGTTCGGTGTCCGTCGACGCGCGCGGCGCGCCGAACCCTCAGGCCGTCGGCGGCCTGGTCGGATCAAGCTACCTCGGCCTGATCGCCGCGAGCACGACCAGCGGCGCCGTGACGGCCGCCGGCGGGACGGGGGTCGGCGGCCTGATCGGTTCCGGGTACGGCCTGAGCATCCTCGACTCGGCCGCGACCGGCGCGGTGTCGGGCGGAGACCAGACCGGCGGCCTGGCCGGCATCCTGAGCCGCAGCGGCGTCGACGGCAGCACCGCCAGCGGATCGGTGAGCGGTCGCGGCGCGGTCGGCGGGCTCGTCGGCGTGCTGGCGTTCGGCGGCATCGGTGCCTCGCGGTCGAGCGGCCGCGTCCTCGGCGCGACGGACGTCGGCGGCCTGGTCGGCCAGTCGCTCTCATCGGTGTTCACCGACGTCGAGGCGCGCGGCAGCGTGAACGGCACGCTCGGCGCCGGCGAGAACGTCGGCGGGCTGATCGGCCGCAGCGAGGACGACAGCATCGCGCGGGCGGTCGCCCGGAACACCGTGCGCGGCCGAACCGATGTCGGTGGCCTGATCGGCCGGCGACGGGGCGGCACGTCGGAAGGCGCGTCGGCGACCGGGCCGGTGAGCGGGATGCGCAACGTCGGGCCGCTGATCGGACTGGACGAGCCGGCACCCTGAGTTGGCCGGTCCGGGTCGTCCGTCGGCGATCGCCGGACTGGCCGTGCTGCTCGCGGGTCCGGTCGCGGCGCAGGTCGTGGAGCGTCACCTGCCCCCCGACACCGCTCCGGCGCAGGCGCCGGCGCGGATCGATGGCGCGGCCACGCCTCCCGAAGCCGACGATCGGCCGATCGGACCGACGCTGATCGCGATCGCGCTGCTGTCGGCGGACGAACCGGTCGCGGGCGATGCCGGTCCGGGTGTCCGGCTGGGCCATGTATCGCCGCCGCGCGCGCGCCGGCTGATCCGACGCCTGACGCCGTTCCTCGCCCGCCGGCTGTCGCGCAAGCTGATCGCCGACGTGGTCGCGACCGTGATCCGGTCCTATCGCGCCGCCGGCCGGCCCTTCGTGTCGGTCACCACGCCCGAGCAGGAGCTGACCGGCGGCACGCTCAGCCTGCGCGTGGTGGAGTTCAGGGCGGCGCGGCTGGTCGTCCACGGTTCGTCGGTCGCGGACGCCGCCCGCGTCGCCCGGCGGCTGCGGTTCCCGGCTGGCGCGCCGATCGACGCTCCCGCCCTCCGGCAGGACCTGGCATGGCTCGACCGCTATCCGTTCCGCGGGATCGGCACGGTGTTCGCCGCCGGCGAGCGGCCCGGGACCACCGACCTGACGGTCACGGCCACGCCGACCCGGCGGTGGCGGGCGTTCGCCGGCATCGGCAGCTCGGACGCGCCGTCGAGCGGCGACGCACGCTATTTCGCCGGCGCCGTGATCGGCGGAGTGATCGGGCCGGACAGCATCGTCTCGGCGCAGGCGACCACCTCCGGCTTCGACGATCCCGCCTATCTCGGGCTGGCGGGGCGCCTTGTCGCGCCGCTCGGCCCGCGCCGTGAACTCACACTGCTGGCGGTCCATGTACGCGGGCACGCCACAGCGGCGCCGTTCTCGTCGCGCACGGCCACCGTGCAGGGATCGCTGGACCTGCGGTTCGCGCTGCCCGCGATGTTCGCCGGCGATGGCCGGGTCGGCGTCGAGGCGGGTCGTCAGGTGATCGATGCGCGCTTTGGCGACGTCCCGATCTATCGCCTGGAGACGACCACCCTGGCCGTCTTCGCCGGCTATGGTGCGGCGGCACGGCTTCCCGGCGGTTCGCTGTCGGTCGAACTGGCCCTGCACTTCAGTCCGGGCGGGATCGGCCGGGGCAACGGGGCGGACCGCCTGTTCTTCGGCCGGCCGGGCGGGGGGTCGGCGACCTATGCCTATCTGACGGCGGACGTATCGGGCGACCACCGGCTCGGCCCCCTGCTGGTCTGGCAAGGCCGCCTCATCCTCCAGGCCAGCGGAACGCCGCTGCCTCCGCTCGATCAGATCGGTCTGGGCGGATCGGGCTATGTCCGTGGATACACGCTCGACGATGGCGGGTACGACAGCGCGGCCATCCTGCGCAACGGCCTGGTCCTGATGCGGCGGGCCGGGGTCCAACGGTTCTCGCCCTGTCTGCTCGCCGACATCGGTCGCGGACGATATCACGGGCGGGCGCCGGACCGGACCTTCGCGTCGATCGGACTGGGTGGCGACCGGACGTTCGGGAACGGGGCTCGACTGCATCTGGACGCGGCGCTTCCCCTGATCGACGGCGTTCGCACGGTGGCGCTTCGCCCCCGGATCATGGTGAACGTCCAGGCCGGCCTGTAAGGAAAGAACATCCAAACCGGCCTGTGAGCGGCGGTCCGGTGACGCTGCGGCTACCCAATGATTGGACACCAACCCGGCCAAGCCTTCTTGCGAGCGACGGTCAAAGTCTTCATGCAGCCGGTTCACGGATCGGCACCGTCGTGGTGGCGAGGCAAGGAGGCTCCCCAATGAAGATCCTGCATATCGATGCCAGCGCCAGCGATGGGGACGCTTCCCATTCGCGCCGCCTTTCGGCCGAACTGGTCGAAAAGCTGAAGGCGGCAAATCCCGGAGCCTCGGTCGTCTACCGCGACGTCGCGGCCGAACAGCTTCCCCATGTCGACATGACCATCCGTCAGGCATGGCAACCGGAAGGCGAGAAGGATAGCTCGCTGACCGCGACGGCGAAGCGTTCCAAGGAACTGGTCGACGAACTGAAGGCATCCGACGTCGTCGTCATCGGATCGCCGATGTATAATTTCACGGTTCCCTCGACCTTGAAGGCGTGGATCGACCACGTCGCGATCGCCGGGCAGACGTTCCAGTATACGCCGACCGGGCCAAAGGGGCTGCTGACGGGCAAGGGCTATCTCGCGCTGTCTTCCGGCGGCGTCTATTCGCAAGGCCCGGCTGCAGCATCGGAGCACCTCGGGACGTATCTGGTGGCCGTACTCGGCTTCCTGGGCATCGGCGATGTCGAAATCGTGCGCGCCGAGGGCGTGGCCTTCGGACCCGAACAGGACCAGGCCGCGATGGCATCCGCCAAGGAGCGCATCGGGACGCTCGTCGCCGCATAGCATCGCCGCGGGTCGGTCCCGCCCGGCCGCGGTGCCTGTCGGTTCCCCGGAACCGACAGGCACCGCAAGGCGTGTCGGCCCCTCGAACGCCGACACTCCGACCCGCTATCCTAGAAGTCCCGATCCAGACCGAACGAGATCCGGTTCTGGCTGTACCGGTAGAAGACCAGCGGCGAGCTGTTGCTCGAATGCGCGATGCGGACGACGGGAGCCAGGTCGAGGATGGCGAACCGCCGGAACTGCACGCCGGCTTCCAGATCGAGAAGCCGGTCGTCGCGGCGAGCGGGCGGGATGAAGAACGGAGCGTCCGCGAACGTGCCGTAGAGGGCCGCTTTGACGTACAGCCTCCTTGGGCCGAAGTCGCGCGACGCGAGCGCCTCCGCGCCCAGTGTCCAGGTCGAATAGGCCGGAAGCCGCGCGGTCTGGCGATCGGCGCGAACTTGCAGGCGACCGTAGAGGCGCGGGGAGAAGGCGTGCTCGGCCGCCATGGCGGCGCCATATTGTCCGCCGCTCTCCTGCGGATTGGCCTGGTAGCGCGCGTGCGAGGCGGACAGGTCGAGCTGAAGCTGCGAACGCCGGCCGATCGGGCGGAGAAGCGACAAGGTCGGCCCGTAGCTGATCGAATAGGGACGCCCGCCGAACCATCGGCGACTGGCCGCCGCCGCGATCGTCAGCCGTCCGGATCCCATGGCGGAGGCGAGGCCGCCACTCCCCGCCACCGACACGTCGTCGAAGCGATGCGCCCGGTAGAAATTGCCGAGCGCCGAGGCGGTGAACAGCATGTCGACCCGATGGTTCAGCGGGGGTCGCCAGAACACCTGCGACGCGATCGTCGCCCCCACGCCGGACTGCGCCCGCGCGTCGCGGTCGAGCGCCAGCGGGATCCCGCCAAGCTGTACGGTCAGGTCGGTGGTCGAGCGGTTTATGTTGGTGTTGGGGGCAAGGCTCGCCTCCACGCTGCCGCCGAGCCGCCGACGCGAGCGGAGCGCGACCCGGAACTTGTCGACCAGCGCGAGCACGTCGGGGGGTAGTCCACCCGCGATGGCGCGACTGAACTGCCGCCGCGCGGCCGCCTCGTCCCCCAACTTCACAAGGATGCCCGCCAGCTCGAGCCTGACCCTGCCCGCACCGGGCTTCTCGTCCAGTATCGCTCGGTACAGGCGCACCGCGCCCGCGAGATCGCCGTCGGCGATGCGCAGCTGCGCCAGCCGGAACCGTGCCTCGCAACGATAGTCGACGTTCGGATCGGCCATCAGGCCCCGAAGCAGCGTCTCGGCCTCGTGAAGCCGTTTCTCGGTCGCGAGACGGCCGGCGAGCGCGAACACGTCGGTCGCGCTCAATCCCCGGCAGTTCCCTTCGGCCGACGAACACGCGGGCACCGATCCTGCCTTGGCGACGGGTGGTTCATCGCCGGACACGGTCATGGTCGGGGCGGCTGCGGGGAGACCGAGCACGAAGCGGCTATTTGCGGCCGACGATCGCTCCGGCGACGACCCCGCCCGAGCCGTTGGTGATGTTGAAGCTCGCCCCCGCCTCGACCGCTCCGGGGCCGAAGAAGCGGCCCGTGTAGCCGCCGCTGTAGGCGGAGGCGGTCGGGACGAGCGTGCCTGAGAAGCTGGCGTCGGCAGTGTCGATGCGGCCGGCGCCGTTGAAGGTGTCGAGCTGCTTCGACGTGCCGTTGAGGACGCTGACGCCGCCCAGGACGAGGCGTAGATTGGTCGTGCCCGCGCCGAAGTCAGCGGAGAAGGTGCTGGTCCCGGACAAGGCGCGGAGGTCGCCGTCGCTTGCCCATGATCCGTCCAGCACGGTCTGGTAGCTGGCCGTGCCGGAACGCGGGAGGTCGGACGCGGCCGTGGGGATCCCGTACACGAAATAGTCCTGGCTGACGGTGACGCTGGTGCTGTTGTCCACGAGCCGTTGCAGCGCGCCGTAGCTCGCGTAGGTCAGGGCGAGCTTGGTGTTGCCCGCACCGGGGTTGAAGGTCGCAAGGTTCTCCGTCAGATTTCCGGTCTTCTTCGTGTAGGCCGTAATGATCGAGTTGCTGGCGGAACTGTCGCGATCCGCGGGACGGAAGGTTTCCGAGTAGTTCGCCAGTTTCACGGTATAGCTTTGCGACGCCACATCGTACGACAGGCTTATGCTGGTGATGTTGGAAGGCTCGGTGGATGCGGGATTTATTTGCCCGGTCGATTTCACGGCGGACGTAAGCAGGCCCGCCGGTCGGGACGTGAACGTCTGGTCGTACTGAAGATTGGTCAGGGTGGTGTTCGTGGGCGTGGGTGTGGGTGCAGGCGTAGGCGTGGGTGTCGGCGTTGGCGTTGGCGTTGGCGTTGGCGTTGGCGTTGGCGCGACCGGCGTCGGCGTGGAGGCGACGCCGCCATCGCCCCCGCAGGCCGCCAGCGCCAGCAAGGATCCAAGCGCCACCAAAGGCAGATATGAACGCATCGCTTCCTCCCTCAAATCGCGGCGCCTTGCCCCGCACGTCCTGCCCCCGATCGGCGGCTCGCTATGACACCGTCGTCGAGGCTCCGGCCAGTTGCGCGACGAGCGAGCCGACCGCCTCGCGACTGACCAGCCCGATGCCGCGGGTCAGCCCGGCGCACACGCCCAGACCCCTGGTCGGTGCCTCGCGCTCGGTGTGGAAAGGTCGGGCGGCCCCGTCTCCGCCGACGATGGCGCCGTCGATCGAGACGCGAGTGATGCAGGTCGACTTCATCTCTCCCGTCCCGACGCACCTGCTCAAGGTCGATGCGCGGTCGATCTTGACCAGCATGGTGACGCCTGGATCGAACGAGGCCGCCGGCGCGCCGTCACGGTCCCACGCCGTGAGGAACTGCCGCACCAGCACCGACATCGGGTTGCGTACGGTCCAGGCGGAGCAGGCGATGCCCGCGCGAAGGACCTGATGATCGACGGCCGCGCCGATCTGAACGGCGATGTGCGCGCTTCCACGGGTCGGCAAGGGGGCGAGCGGAACGCCCTGCTCGGTCGCGTTGTGCGCGGCCGTCGCTTCGTCGATCGTATAGTCCACGACGCGCTCGGCCCCGGCGCTCGTGGGAACGGCCGCGGTCAGGCATCCCGCCGCGATGGCCAGCCCGCGCGCCCTCACCCGGTCGTCTTCGGCTTGTGCCTGCTGCCGCTGAGCTGCTCGGCGATGTGCCTGGAGAACTCGGCGGCGAGCTTCTCGCGTATGCCGGAGCCGCGCATCATCGCCCCGAGCATGCCCGCGTGCGCGTTAAGCACGTCGACATAGAACTCGCCAAGCTTCGCGCCGGTGGCGGCGTCCAGAACGTCGACCATCCCGGCAAGCTCGTCGGTGCTGCCGATCAGCAGCATCACGCCCCCGTTGGCCGTCTTGATGCTGTCGATCGTAATGGACAAGCTGACGGCGCGACCCGCGACCAGCTTCCAGTCGCGGGTGACATCCTCGACCTCAAGCGGCATCATCGTCGTCAGGGGCAGGGTCGCATAGGTGTCGGACGTCGGCCGCGCGTCCGGCGCACGGCCCCCCGACTCGGGAAGCCCGGCCGCTGCGCGCTTCTCGGCGGCCTTGGCCTCCAGCTTGTCGGCAATCGGCTTGGCGGTGTCGCCGACGACCACCGTCGTGCTCACGACGTTGACGTTACCCGCGAGTCCCGCTTCGAGCGGCTGGACAACCTTGACGACTTTTGCCGCCGGCGCCGGCGTTGCAAGAAAGACAAGCGGCAACGCCGCCAGGACTAGTTTCCGCATAGCGTGGTCTCCCCCCGGGGACTATCTGCCCGCGCGAACCTTGGTTGTCCAGATGTCCGCGCTTACGTCATACGGGTGACGCGCTATCGCCTTTCGGGGCCGCGGACGGGCCGGCTATTGCGTCTCCGAACCTCGGGTGGCGGATGCGCGGCGATCTCGTGCAGAGTGCGGGCGAACCCGCGTGGCGTCTCCTGGCCGATGAGCAGCATCGATCGACCGGACCTGATTCCCCACCCGGTCTGGAAGCTGTAGCCCAGCGAGCCGCCGAAGAAGCGCGGCGGATCGAACGCGCCGAGGATCGGGAACAGGCTGAAGCCGGCGCTGACCTGCTCCGACGGGACCGTCCGCCTGTTGGCGACGTTGCGGACGAACAGCGACGCGCTGAGTCCGCCGTGATCGCTCTTGCAGTTCAGGAATGCGTCGTACTCGACATGCCCGCCTTGTGACTGTCGCCGAGGACGCCTCTTACGGCCCGGTCGCCCCGGTCAGGTCGGCCGGGCTGGCGGCGGGCGCCTGGCTCGCGAGCGCCGGCGTCCCCGCCTGCGCGGCGCACTGATGATGCATATCCAGCTACTGCACCATAAGTGCAGCATGCGCGTCACGAGACGTGCAAGCGGAAGCCCGACCCGTGTCGATCCGCGAGGGACGCTGGCCGCACGGTCGCCGCGCGGGCCGCTCCGTCGCCGCGCTCCCGGCGACGACGGATCGGGACGGCGTCGTCGCGGTCTATGCCGACTGCTTGCTGCCGACGGCGAGCGGCGGCATCTGCGAATGCTGCACGACCAGCCAGTCCTCATGCGCGCGACGGCGGATGCTCGTCGTGCAGAACGCCTCGTACGGCTCGCCCTCGTCGCCCCGGCTCGCACGGGCGCGGTATGCGATGACGATCAGTCCTTCCTCGGGCCGCATGACCTGCCGGTCCGACAGGTCGACATGCGACCACCGCGGCGTCGAGGCCACCGCCTCGATCGCCTGTCGACCCGTCACCACATGCGGCTCGCTCGGCAGCACCATCAGGCAGTGGTCGTCGATCAGCGCGCGGTAATGGTCGGCGTCGCCCGTCCACAGGCTCTCCTCGAAGGTCCAGATACGCGCGTCGTCCATGTCGATCTCCCGTGGGTGCCGGTGATGAACGCACGGCGCGGCGTCGCGGCGCCGACCGGCAGGAACGAGAACGGGCGCCGGTCGCCCGACGCCCGTCCCGACCGCACAGGACGGCCCGTGGTCAGGCGGCGCCGCTCTTTTCCTTCTTGGCATAGACGCGGATCGGCTCCTTGCGGCCCTCGATCACGTCCTTGTCAATCATCACCTCGTCCACCGAGTCCATGCCCGGCAGCTCGAACATCGTGTCGAGCAGGATGGCCTCCAGGATCGATCGCAGGCCACGCGCGCCGGTCTTGCGGTCGATCGCCTTTCGCGCGACCGTCACCAGCGCGTCGTCGGTGAAGCCGAGCTTCACGTCCTCGATGTCGAACAATGTCTGGTACTGCTTCACCAGCGCGTTCTTGGGCTCGGACAGGATCTTCACCAGCGCCGGGATGTCGAGATCCTCCAGCGTCGCGATGACGGGCAGGCGGCCGACGAACTCGGGGATCAGCCCGAACTTCAGCAGATCCTCGGGCTCGACCTGCCGCAGCACCTCGCCCGTGCGCCGCTCCTCGGGGGACGCGACATAGGCGCCAAAGCCGATCGACTTGCCCTGCAGCCGATCGCCGATGATCTTTTCCAGCCCGCTGAACGCGCCGCCGCAGATGAACAGGATGTTGGTCGTGTCGACCTGCAGGAACTCCTGCTGCGGATGCTTGCGGCCGCCCTGCGGCGGCACCGACGCGGTCGTCCCCTCCATCAGCTTCAGCAACGCCTGCTGAACGCCCTCGCCGGACACGTCGCGAGTGATCGACGGGTTCTCGGCCTTGCGGCTGATCTTGTCGATTTCATCGATGTAGACGATCCCGCGCTGCGCCCGCTCGACGTTGTAGTCGGAAGCCTGGAGCAGCTTCAGGATGATGTTCTCGACGTCCTCGCCGACATAGCCGGCCTCGGTCAGCGTGGTCGCGTCCGCCATCGTGAACGGCACGTCTAGGATGCGGGCCAGCGTCTGCGCGAGTAGCGTCTTGCCGCAGCCGGTGGGGCCGACGAGCAGGATGTTCGACTTGGCGAGTTCCACCGCCGAACCCTTGGCGCCGTGGTTCAGCCGCTTGTAGTGGTTGTGCACCGCGACCGAGAGGACGCGCTTGGCCTGCTTCTGACCGATCACGTAATCGTCGAGGACGTTGCAGATCTCCTGCGGCGTCGGCACGCCGCCGTCCTTCTTGGACACCAGCGCGGACTTGGTTTCCTCGCGGATGATGTCGTTGCAAAGCTCGACGCATTCGTCGCAGATGAACACGGTCGGGCCGGCGATCAGCTTTCGCACCTCATGCTGCGACTTGCCGCAGAACGAGCAATACAGCGTGCTCTTGGAATCGCCACCATCTAGCTTGGGCATCAAATCACCTCATCGCGCGCAACCACGGCGCGCCGTTCGCCGGCCGGTCATCGTAACCCGGCCGGATGACCTCCGGCAATGCCGGATCGTTAATATGGGTCGCCCCCGCCTCAGGCGGCGACCGCCATGTCGTCGGCCGGCGCGGGTCGGCGGTCGAACACCTGATCGATCAGGCCGAAGTCCTTGGCCTCGTTCGCCGACAGGAAGGTGTCGCGGTCCATGCGCCGCTCGATCTCCTCGATCGGCTGGCCGGTGTATTGGGCGTACAGGTCGTTCATCCGCGCCCTGATGCGCAGGATCTCCTTGGCCTGGATCTCGATGTCGCTCGCCATGCCCTGCGCGCCGCCCGAGGGCTGGTGGATCATGATCCGCGCGTTGGTGAGCGCGACGCGCATGCTCTTCTCGCCGCTCGCGAGCAGGAAGCTGCCCATCGACGCGGCTTGGCCGATGCACACGGTCCCGACGCGCGGGCGAATATATTGCATGGTATCATGAATCGCCATGCCCGCCGTGACGACGCCGCCCGGCGAGTTGATGTACATGAAGATGTCCTTCTTCGGGTTCTCGGACTCGAGGAAGAGCAGCTGCGCGGTGATGAGGGAGGCCATGCCGTCCTCCACGCCACCCGTCACGAAGATGATGCGCTCGCGCAGCAGGCGGGAGAAGATGTCGAAGCTACGCTCGCCGCGGTTCGACTGCTCTATGACGATCGGCACCAGCGAGTCGGTGAAGTGGCGCTGGAAATCGCCAGTCTCGAACGGATTGTGCATGGGAAGTCGCCACCTTGTGATCTGGAAGGAATACCAAACGGCACCTTATGTCGCGCGCTGGCCGGGCCAGTTCAAGCCCCGCCCCCGCGCGCGCCTCTGCGCTCATAGCCTGGCGCCGGCAGCGCCAGATAGGCCAGCCGCCGCACCTCGCGCCGGCCGCGCACCACCGTGTCGAGGATCAGCCCGGCGAACCAGCTGAGGAACGCCAGGATCATCAGCCCGGTCGCCAGCACCGCGGTCGGAAAGCGCGGAACGAGGCCCGTCCGCCAATAGGTGCCGACCAGCGGCAGCGACAGCAGCACCGCCAGGAACGCGAACGCCGCGCCCATGCTCCCGAAGAACAGCAGCGGCCGCTCGATCCGGTACAATGTCGCGATGGTCCGGGTGATCCTCCAGCCGTCCGCATAGGTCGACAGCTTCGACACCGATCCTTCCGGCCGCTCGAAATACGGCGTCTGCACCTCCGCCACCGGCATCCGCAGTTCCAGCGCGTGGACGGAGATGTCGGTCTCGATCTCGAAGCCGGTCGACAGCGCCGGATAGCTCTTCACGAACCGCCGCGAGAAGACGCGGTATCCCGACAATATGTCGGTGAAGCTGCGCCCGAACAGCCGCGCGAGCATCCCGGTCAGCAGCGCGTTGCCGAACCGGTGCCCGCGCCGGTACGCCGCCTGCGCGGTCCCGATGCGGGATCCCACCACCATGTCGAGCCGCTCCTCCACCAGCCGCGCCACCATCGCGGGCGCGGAGGCGGCGTCATAGGTCGCATCGCCATCGGCCATGACATAGACGTCGGCGTCAACGTCGGCGAACATGCGCCGCACCACCGCGCCCTTGCCCTGCACCCGCTCGGTCCGCACCACCGCGCCCGCGGCCCGGGCGACCTCGACCGTCCGGTCGCGGCTGTTGTTGTCATAGACGTAGATCGTCGCGCCGGGCAGCGCGGCGCGAAATCCCGCCACCGTCGCCGCGATCGCCGCCTCCTCGTTATAGCATGGCAGGACGACGGCGACGCGCGTGGCGCCGATCGCGCCGGCCGTCCGCGCCGCGCGGCTAGCGTCGTCATCCCTCATCCCTCCCCTAGGAGGCGAGAACGTACCAGTCGTCAACCTGCGACAGCCGGTCGAACTTGCGGCGGTAGCCCTTGGACTCGAGGAGCGAGTGGAGCTGCTCGCGCGCCGGCGAGTGGTTGTGCTCGACGGTGATGATCCGCGGCCGGTGGGCATCGAAGTCGAACGCGGACAGGATAGTCAGCTCCGACCCCTCGGTGTCGATCGACAGATAGTCGAATGTCGCCGGCGCGTCATGCTCGTCGAGCAGATCGTTGAGGGAGACCGTCTCGACCGGATAGCGGTTGCCGCGCCGCCGGACCGCGGCATATTGGTCGCTGCGGGAAAAGCGGTCGATCGTCGACAGTTCCGGCCGTTCGGCCTCGTTGAAGATCACCCGTTCTCCGCTGCGGTCGCTGACGCAGCGATAGTCGATCGTGCAGCCGCGGTTCCTGTTCAACGCGGGATGCCAGCCGCGCGCGGGCTCGGCCACTATGCCTGCCCAGCCATAGGTGTTCTCCAGCATGTAGCTGTTGCTGCCGGTCACGCCGTCGGTGCCGCCGAACTCGACGAAGAAACCGTCCCGCTTGCCATCGGTCTCGAAGGCCACGAACAGGTCCTGGAGGATCTGCGATCGCGACAGCGTCGACTTGCCGATGCAGAAGGTCAGGAAATCCTTCACCTCACCGTCCGTCGTCGCGAGCAGCTCGCGCGCCTCGGTGGTCAGGTTCAGGCACTTGGCCGCGGGATCGATGATCCGCTTCAGTTCGAACCCCAGCTCGCGCGCAGCGCGCTTGCCGACCCTCTCCGCCAGTGACGTCATTCGTCTTGCCCCCTCGCTCGGCATGTCCACCCAAGCGAGGGTGTATCGGCACCGGCTTCGGGCGACAATCCAGCCGCCCGAAGCGCAAAAGGAGTATTACTCTTCCGTCTTGGCCGATCGGCGCGTCGGAGCCTTCTTCGCGGGAGCGGCGTCGACGGTCGCGACGCCCTCGCCAGCGCCCTCGCCGGCATCCGCCGCCGGCGCGGCCTCGGGCGCCTCGGTCTCG
>NZ_CAHJWW010000044.1 GCF_903643035.1 Sphingomonas bacterium
TGGGCGCAGGCGGGCGAGCCGGTGCGCGATGCGGTCGCGCGCTTCCGGCGGCACGGTGGCGACGAGCTTGAACGGCACGCGCGGTTCGATGCGCTCCACGCGCGGTTCTTCGCGGCTACCGGTGCGACCGGCTGGCAGGGCTGGCCCGCCGCCTATCACGACCCGGCGGGTGCGGCGGTGGCGCGCTTTGCCGGCGAGGCGAGCGACGAGGTCGCGTTCCACGCCTTCTGCCAGTGGCTCGTCGGCGAGAGCCTGGAGGCCGCGCAGCGCGCCGCGCGCGCGGCGGGCATGGCCATCGGGCTGATCGCGGACCTCGCCGTCGGGATGGATTCGGGCGGCAGCCATGCGTGGAGCCGGCGGGACGAGCTTCTCGGCGGCCTGTCGATCGGCGCGCCGCCGGATCGGCTCGGTCCCGACGGACAGGACTGGGGGATCACCGGCTTCTCGCCGACCGCGCTGCGGCGCACCGGTTTCGACGCGTTCATCGCCACGCTGCGCGCCGCGATCGATCGAGCCGGGGGCATCCGCATCGACCACGCGCTAGGGCTCAGCCGGTTGTGGGTCATCCCGGCGGGCGCGCGGTCGGGCGACGGCGTCTACCTGACGATGCCAATGGCGGACCTGATGCGCGTCATCGCGATCGAATCGACGCGCGCCCGCGCGATCGTGATCGGCGAGGACCTGGGCACCGTGCCGCCGGGCGTGCGCGAGGCGATGGGCGAGCGGGCGATGCTGGGGATGCGGGTCCTGCCGTTCGAGCGCGACGGCGACGGGCGCTTCGTTCCTCCCGCCGGCTATGGGCTGGAAACGGTGGCGATGACCGGCACGCACGACCTGCCGACGATCGCCGGCTGGTGGCGGGCGCGCGACATCGACTGGACATGGGACCTCGGCCGCACCAGCAGGGCGCCCGACGAGGCCGCCGACAGGGCCGCGCGGGATGACGACAAGGCCGCGTTCTGGACCGCCGCGGTGGATGCGCGCGTCGCCGGGGGCACGGAACCCTCCCCCGACGAGGCCGATCGCGCGGTGGACGCCGCCGTCGCCTTCGTGGGAAGCACGGCGTCGGTGCTGGCGATCGTGCCGATGGAGGACATCGCCGGCGTCGTCGAACAGCCCAACGTCCCCGGCACGATCGACGAGCATCCCAACTGGCGCCGCCGCATGCCAGCCGCCACCGCGCAGGTGCTCGCGCGGCCGGGGGTCGTCGCGCGCATCGCCGGTCTGGCCGCCGGGCGCCGGGCGTGACGGTTCCGCGCGCCACCTATCGGCTGCAACTGCGGCCCGGCTTCACCTTCGCCGATGCCGAGGCGCTGGTCCCCTATCTCGACGATCTGGGGATCAGCCACGTCTATGCCTCCCCGATCGCGACCGCCACGAGCGGTTCCGCGCACGGCTATGACGTCGTCGATCCGACGCGGATCGGCCCCGAACTGGGCGGCGAGGCGGGCTTCCGGTCCCTGGTCGCGGCGCTGCGCGCGCGGGGCATGGGGATGGTCGTCGATATCGTCCCCAACCACATGGGCATCGCCGGCGGCGAGAACCCGTGGTGGGAGGACGTGCTGGCGCGGGGGCAGGCGAGCAGGTGGGCGCCCGTCTTCGACATCGACTGGCGCCGGCCGGTCCTGCTGCCGGTACTGCGGGACCCGCCGGCGGCGGCGATCGCCGGCGGCGATCTGACGCTCGTCCGCGACGCCGGCCGATGGTCGATCGCGCTGGGCGACCGGCGCTTTCCCGTCCGCGACGAGGATCAGGCGGATGCCGGGCGGATCGGGCTGTCCGAACTGCTCGATCGCCAGCACTACCGTCTCGCCGTCGCGCGCGTCGCGGACGATGAGCTCAACTGGCGCCGGTTCTTCACCGTCAACGACCTCGTCGGCGTCCGTGTCGAGGACCCGGCGGTGTTCGAGGCGACCCATGCGCTCCACCTGCGGCTGTACGAGGAAGGGCTGGTCGACGGTTTCCGCGTCGACCACGTCGACGGGCTGACCGATCCCGCCGGCTATTGTCGCAAGCTGCGCGCCCGCCTCGATGCGATCCGGCCGGGCGCCTGGCTGGTGGTCGAAAAGATCCTGAAGGCCGGCGAGCCGCTGGCGAGCGACTGGGGCCTCGATGGGACCAGCGGCTACGACTTTATGGAGCAGGTGTCGGAACTCCTGCACGATCCCGCCGGCGAAGCGCCGCTCGGCGAGCTGTGGCACGCGGTCAGCGGCCGGTCCGCCGCCTTCCCGCCCGAGGAGCTGCTCGCCCGGCGGGAGATGCTGTCCTGGTCGTTCGGGGGCCAGCTTGCGGCGTGCGTCGAGGCGTTCTCCGCGCTGGTCGCATCGGGGCCGATAGCGGGCGGCGTCAGCGACGGAATGCTGCGCCGCGCGATCGAGCGGTTGCTGTGGGTGTTCCCGGTCTATCGCACCTATGGCACCGGCGACACCGCGCCCGCGTTCGACGCGCCGGTCCGCGTCCTGGCGCGCGAGCGGGCACTGGCGTTCGCGCCGCCAGGCGAGGCGGGGATGGTCGACCTGATCCTCGCCTGGCTGGCCGGCGGGGGTACGGGCGATCCGGCGAGGGCCGCGGAGGCGGTGCGCCGTTTCCAGCAGCTGTCCACGATGATCGCAGCCAAGGCGGTGGAGGACACCGCCTTCTACCGCCACGGCCGGTTGCTGTCGCGTACGGAGGTCGGCTCCGATCCTGCGCGGTTCGCGTGCGCGGTCGGCGCGTTCCACGCCGCCATGGCGACCCGTGCCGGTCAGTTCCCGCACGCCATGCTCGCGACCGCCACCCATGATCACAAGCACGGCGAGGACATGCGCGCGCGGCTGTCGGTGCTCAGCGGCATTCCCGCGCAATGGGCGGCGGCGATCGCCCGCTGGCGACGGCTGGCCGCCGCCGCGCTCGATCCGCTCGATCCGGGCGATAGATACATGCTGTTGCAGACGCTGTTCGGCGCGTGGCCGGACGGGCTGTCGCCTTCCGACCCGGCGGGGCTCGCCGCCTATGCCGGTCGCGTGATCGAGTGGCAGCGCAAGGCGCTGCGCGAGGCGAAGCTGCGCTCGTCGTGGCCGGCGCCGGACGAGGCGTACGAGGCACGATGCGCCGACGCGGCGAGGACGCTGCTCGACGCCGACCGGTCGCCCGGCTTCCTGACCGACCTCGCCGCCTTCCTGAACGCGACGGCGAGCGCGACACTGGCCGTGACTCTCGTGCAGACCGTATTACGCCTCACCACGCCGGGTGTACCGGACTGTTACCAGGGCACGGAACTCGTGGACTTCTCGCTGGTCGATCCCGACAATCGCCGCCCCGTCGACTACCGGCGGCGGCGCGCGTTGCTGGTGGCGGGCGGCGATGACAAGCTGGACCTGATCGCGCGCCTGCTCGCGTTGCGCCGCGCCGATCCCGCGCTGTTCGCGCAAGGAGGCTATCGGCCGCTGACGGCGACAGGTGCGCGGGCGGGCCATGTGATCGCGTTCGAGCGGCGACTGGCGGGCCGTACCCTGCGTCTCGTCGCCGCGCTACGCTGTGCCGCGCCGCTGCTGGGCCAAGGGACTCCGGTGCCTCCGCGCGCATGGTGGGGCGACACCGCCGTCGGCCGCGGCATGCCGGTCGCGGATCTGCTGGCGGACGCGCCGGTGTGGCTGGACATGTCCACGCCGGGATAGAGCAGTCGTCCGGTCGGGACGTCAGTTCGCGGGCAGCCGCCGTTCCGGCACCAGCGTCGGACCGGTCGCGGGGGCATCCAGCGTCGAGTCGCCTCCCAGTACCTGGTACAGAGTGACGAGGCTGTCGGCTCCGGTCAGCTGCGTCGCGACGAACGTGCGCTGCGTCGTGTAGAGCGTTCGCTGCGCGTCGAGCGTGTTCAGGAACGGATCGATCCCGCCGCGATACCGCGCACCGGCCAGATTTACCACGTCGACGGCGGCGGCGAGGTTGCGTTGCTGCGCCGCGAGTTCGTCCGCGATCGTACCCCGCCGCGCGAGCGCATCGCTCACCTCGCGAAAGGCCGTCTGGATCGTGCGCTCATAGGTCGCCAGCGCCACGTCGCGCTCGGCGCGCGAATAGGCGACGCCGGCGCGCGCGGCGCCTGCCTGGAAGATCGGATAGGTGATCGACGGCGCCGCCGAATAGCTGAACGCACCGGCCGTGAAGAGCGACGACAATGCGGTACTGGCGATCCCCGCAACGGCGGTGAGCGAGATCGTAGGGAAGAGCTGCGCGCGCGCCGCACCGATCTCCGCGTTATAGGCGCGCAGCGTGTATTCCGCCTGCACCACGTCCGGACGGCGCAGCAGTATCGACGAGTCGAGCCCGGCCGGCAGCACGGCCAAGGTCGGCGACGCCTCGTCGAGGTCGTGCGGCAGCAGCGCGGGATCGACAGGCGCGCCGACGAGCAATTGCAGCGCGTTGACGTCCTGCGCCGTCAATGTGGTCTGCTCCGCCAAGTCGGCCTGCGCGGTCGCCAGCACCGTGATCGCCTGCGCTACGTCGGTGCGCGGCGCGATGCCGCCGGTCAGCCGCGCCTGGGTGAGGCGGACCGTCTGGCCGGCGCTGACCACCGTCTGCTGCGCGATCTGGAGCAGGCTGCGGTCGGCGGCATATTGCAGCCAGTCGGTCGCGATGTCCGCCACCAGCGTCAGCCGGGTCGCCCGCGCCGCCGCTTCGGTCGCGAAGTAGCGCGCCTGCGCCGCGCGGGTGAGCGAGCGCACGCGGCCGAACAGGTCGACTTCGAACGCCGTGCTGGCCAGGCCAAGGGTGAACGCGTTGCCCGTGCTGCTGACGCTGGTCAGCGCGCCGGAACCGTTCGACGCACCGTTAGTCCCGGTGGCGATGCCGGTTCCCGTTCCCGTGCCGGTGCCTGTTCCGGTGCCCGTCGTCGTTCCGGAACCGGTGGTTGCTCCGGAGCCGGTCGTCGTGCCGGTGCCGGTGCCCGTACCGCTGCTCGCGATGTTGCCGGTGCCGTTGCCATAGCCCGATCGCGTGTAGCGCGCGGTCGCGTCCAGCTGCGGGTAGAGGTCGGCGCGCTGGATGCGGTATTGTGCCCGCGCGGCGACGATGTTAGCCAGCGACACGCGCAGGTCGCGATTGTTCACCAGCGCCATGCCGATGATCGCCTGCAACCGCCGGTCGCGGAAGACGTCGCGATAGCCGACGCTGGGCAGCGCCGCCTCGCTCTGACGCAGATACGCGTCTCCGACCGGCCACGACGATTGCACCGGAAGTGCTGGCCGCACGTAGGGCGGGGCAAGCGAGCAGCCCGCGAGCCCCGACACGGCAAGAGCCGACAGGGCGAGGGCCGACAGGGCGAGGGCGGACGGGGCGAGCGACCGGGCGGAGCGCATCAGGCGTGATCCGGCGCGGAGAGGAGAGGCGTGTCGGCGGGCGCGGCGAGCAACGGCTGCCGGTTCCCTGGTCCTCCCGCCTGCCCCGGGCGACCATCGCCGCCGCGACCATGGCCGTCGTCACCACCGCTGTGTCCGTCGTCCGCATCCGGCTTGCGACCACGCAGCCTCGCGATCGTCTCGCCCAGCCCGACCCGCACCAGCACGAAGAACAGCGGGATGTAGAAGATCGCCAGGAACGTCGCCGTCAACATCCCGCCGATCACCGCGGTGCCGATCGCGACCCGGCTGTTGGCGCCCGCGCCGGACGCGATGGCAAGCGGGAAGACCCCGAAGATGAACGCGAACGACGTCATCAGGATCGGGCGGAGGCGGATGCGCGCCGCCTCCAACGCCGCGTCCACCGGCTTCTTGCCCTGCCGCTCGGCCTGTTCGGCGAACTCGATCATCAGGATCGCGTTCTTCGCGGCGAGACCCATCGTCGTCAGCAGTCCGATCTGGAGATACACGTCGTTGACGAGGCCGCGCAACGTCACCGCAAGCACCGCGCCGACCAGGCCGAGCGGGATGACGAGCAGCACCGCGAACGGGATCGACCAGCTTTCGTACAGCGCCGCCAGGCACAGGAAGACCACGAGCAGCGACAGGCCGTACAGCACCGGCGCCTGGCCGGACGAGAGGCGTTCCTGGAAGGACAGCCCCGCCCAGGCAATGCCGGTCCCGGGAATCTGCCGTGCCATCTGCTCGATCCGCGCCATCGCCTGGCCCGAACTCTGCCCGGGCGCCGCCGAGCCCTGAAACTCGTAGGACGGCTGCGCATTGAACCGCGACAGGCTGACCGGCGCCTGTCCCCAGCTGGTGCTGGAGAACGACGGGAACGGCGTCATCGCGCCGGTGCTGCCGCGCACGAACCACTGGTTGAGGTCGGTCGGCGACGACCGGTAGGGCGCGTCGCCCTGCACGTACACGCGCTTGACACGCCCGCGGTCGAGGAAGTCGTTGACGTAGCGTCCGCCCCAGGCGGTGGACAGCGTCGTGTTAACGTCCGCCTGCGACAGGCCCAGCACCGCGAGCCGCTGCGGGTCCGCCTGAACCTGCAGCGTCGACACGTCGGGCAGTTCGGTCAGCCGGACGCCGACGAGCGTCGGGTCCGCCGACGCCTTGGCCAGCAGCTGGTCGCGCGCCGCCGCGAACTGCTGGGTGCTCATGTTGCTGGTGTTCTGCAGCTCCATCGTGAAGCCGTTCGACTGGCCAAGGCCCCGGATCGCGGGCGGGATCAGCGCATAGACCTGGGCATCGCGAAGGTTGTGGAACGCGCCCGAGGCGCGGCTGGTGATCGCGTCCGCGCCATTGGCGGTGCCCTTGCGCTTGTCGAAGTCGGACAGCGCGAGGAAGGCCAGGCCCGTGTTCTGGCCACCGGGCGTGCCGCCGGCCCCCCGGCCCACCGCCGAGAACAGCGTCTTGACGTTCTTGCCCTCGTAGTTGGTGAAATACTGCTCGACCGCGTTGCGGACCTGGTCGGTACGGTTCAGCGTGGCGCCGGCGGGAAGCTGGAACTGGACAAGCGCGATGCCCTGATCGTCGGTGGGGAGAAAGCCGGTGGGCAGCCGCAGGAACAGGATCGCCAGCAGCGCCACGACGCCGCCATAGATCAGCAGGAACAGCCAGCGGGTGTCGATCACCTTGTGGACCCAACGCTGGTACCGGTCCGTCGTGGCATCGAAGCCGCGGTTGAACGCGTCGCGTCCGCCGGCCACGACATGGGCGACGCGCGGCAGACGTCGGCCGACCCAGCCGTCCTCGACCGGATCGCCCTTTTCGTCGCGCTTCTTCTGCCGGAGCATCGTCGTGGTGAGCGCGGGCGTCAGGATCAGCGCCACCAGCACCGACAGGATCATCGCGGAGACGATGGTAAGCGAGAACTGGCGGTAGATCACGCCGGTCGAGCCGCCGAAGAACGCCATCGGCAGGAACACCGCCGACAGCACCAGCGCGATCGCGATCAGCGCGACGGTGATCTCGTCCATCGACTTGATCGTGGCGTCGCGCGGGGTGAGGTCCGGCTGCTCGTCCATCAGCCGCTCGACGTTCTCGACCACCACGATCGCATCGTCGACCAGCAGCCCGATCGCGAGGACGAGGCCGAACAGCGTCAGCGTGTTGATCGAGAAGCCCGCGAGATAGAAGATGCCGAACGTCCCGAGCAGCACCACCGGCACCGCGATCGCCGGGATCAGCGTCGCGCGCCAGCTCTGCAGGAACACGAACATGACTAGGACGACGAGGACGATCGCCTCGATCAGCGTCTTCACCACCTCCTCGATCGACAGCTTGATGAAGTCGGTCGAGTCGTTCGCGTAGGCGACCTTGAAGCCGTCGGGAAATCCCTGCGCGACGCTGGCGATCTCAGCCTTAACCAGCTTGGCGGTCGCCAGCGCATCGGCACCGGGCGACAGCAGGACGGCGATGCCCGCGCCCGGATGCCGGTTCACCAGGCTGGTGGTGGAGTAATCCTCCGGCCCCAGCTCGACATGCCCGACGTCCCGGATGCGGACGGTGGCACCGGTCGCCAGCGTCTTGAGCACGATGGCCTGGAACTGCTCGGGCGTCTGCAACCGCGACTGCGCGGTGACGGTCGCGTCCAGATACTGTTTGGGTGGCGCCGGCTGGGCGCCGATCTCGCCCGCCGACACGTCGGTGTTCTGGTTCGTGATCGCGGTGACGACGTCGCCCGGCATCAGCTGGAACGAGTTGAGCTTGTTGGGATCGAGCCAGACCCGCATCGCATATTGCGAACCGAAGACGTTGGTGTTGCCGACGCCCTTGATGCGGCCGAGCGAGTCCTGAAGCGTGGACACCAGATAGTCGGAAACGTCGGCCGACGTGCGCTTGTCGGTCGAGTCGTACACGCCCGCGATCAGCAGGAAGTCCGGATTGGACTTGCGCACGATCAGCCCCTGCGCCTGCACCTGCTGCGGCAGCCGCGACAGCGACTGCTGCACCTGGTTCTGCACCTGGACCTGCGCGATGTCGGGGTCGGTCCCCTTGTTGAAGGTGACGGTGATCGTCACCTGGCCGCGGCTGGACGAGGCGGACTGGAAATACAGCAGCCCGTCGATGCCCGTCAGCGTCTGTTCCACGACCTGCGTGACGGCGTTCTGCAGCGTGGCGGCGTTGGCGCCCGGATAGGTGGCGCTGATCGTCACCTGCGGCGGCGCCACGTCAGGATATTGCGCGATCGGCAGGCCGAGGATGCCGCCGATCCCGGCCATCATCACGACGATGGCCAGCACCCATGCGAAGATCGGGCGGTCGATGAAGATGCGGGAGATCATCGCGTCATCCGCCAGCCTTGCCCGCGCCGCCCCCACTGGCGCCGCCATCCTTGCCGCCGCCCTTCTGGGGCGGCCTTATCTTCTGCGCCGTGTTCGCGGGCACCGGGCGGATCGCCTGTTTGGGCTTCAGCGTGGCGAGGCCCTGGACGATCACCTTGTCGCCGGGCTTCAGGCCCTGGGTGACCACCCAGTCGGGACCCTGCGTCCGGGTGGCGATGACGCTGCGCTCGACCGCATGGTTGTCGGGGCCGACGACGAAGAGCGTCGCATGGCCCAGCGGGTCGCGCGAGATCGCGGGCTGCGGCACAAGGAACGCGTCCTGATCCACCGCCTGGGCGAACGAGGCGCGGACGAACATGCCCGGCAGCAGCACGCCGCGGGCGTTGGGGAAGCGGGCGCGCAACGTGACGGTGCCGGTCGCCTGGTCGACCACGACCTCGGAAAACTCCACGACCCCCGTCTGGCCATAGTCGCTGCCATCCTCCAGCTTCAGCCGCACCACCGCGCGGGTCGGCACGACACCGTTCCTGGCGGCCAGCGAGCGGCGCAACGCCAGCAGGTCGCCCGCCGACTGCTGCATGTCGACGTACATCGGGTCGAGCTGCTGGATCGTCGTCAGCGGATCGGTCTGGCTGGTCGTCACCAGCGCGCCCACGGTGAACTGCGACCGGCCGATGCGCCCGGAGATCGGCGCCGGCACGGTGGTGAAGCTCAGGTTGATCCGCGCGGTGTCCAGCGCGGCGCGGTTCTGGAGCACCGCCGCGCCGTTCTCGCGCGCGGTGGCGAGCGCGTTGGTATAGTCCTGCTTCGACACCGCCTCGATATCGGCGAGCGGCTTGTACCGCTCGGCCTGGGTCCGCGACGCCTCGGCTGTCGCCTGCGCGCTGGCGAGGTTCGCGTTCGCCTGGTTGACGGAGGCGCGATAGAGGCGCGGGTCGATCAGGTACAGCGGCTGGCCGCGCCGGACGATTGATCCCTCGACGAACAGGCGCTTCTGGACCAGTCCCGCCACCTGCGGACGGACCTCGGAGCTCTGGTAGGCGACGGTGCGGCCGGCCAGATCGACGGGAACCGGCACGCTGCTGGTCTGCACCACGACGAATCCGACCTCGGGCGGCCCGGCGGCGGCGCCGGACTTGCCCTTGGCCTTGTCACCACCGCCGCCGCTACACGCCGTCACCGCGACCGCCGTCAGGCATGCGCCGATCGAGAAAAGCGCCTGCTGGCGCCGACTGGATTGCATCACCAAGACCGACTGATCCGCTTCAAATTCGAACATCGTCGCGTGCCGGCCGTACCGGCAATGCCACGGGTGCTCTTTAGCGCCGTATTGTGCGGATGCGAAAGCATTACTGACGGTAAAAGGTTGCGACCATCCGCGCCGGGAGCGACCGGGCCTTTACGCACCTGCGTCCCCGCGCGATAGCGGCCCGCCGGCGTCGGCCGAGCGCAACTTCGAAGGTGACGGGATGCGGGCATGGCTGGCCGGAATGACGACGATGCTGGCGGGATCCGCCTCGCTACTGGTGACGGGGCCGGCGGTGGCCGCTGATACGCCGGCGCGGGCCGCACCTCAGGTGACGCCAGCCGGGACCTCCGCGCCGGCGCGCGCGGACGTTCCCGCGGCGCCGGACGTGCTGACGCTGGCGCGCGTGTTCGCAAGCCCGGAACTGTCGGGGTCGCAGCCCCGCGCCCTGCGCCTCTCTCCCGACGGCGCGCTCCTCACCTCGCTGCGCAACCGCGTGGACGAGAAGGACCGGTACGACCTGTGGGCGATGGACACCCGCACCGGCGTCGCCCGGATGCTGGTCGATTCCAGGCGGGTCGGATCGGGCGCCGAACTCTCCGAGGCCGAGAAGATGCAGCGCGAGCGCACGCGCATCAGCGGCCAGCACGGTATCGTCGCCTATGACTGGGCGCCCGACGGCAGCGCGATCCTGGTGCCGCTCGACGGCGACCTGTACCTTGCCAAGGCGAGCGGCGATATCCGCCGCCTCACCGACGCGCCCGGCGGGCAGCTGAACCCCGCCATCAGCCCGCGCAGCGGCTTCGTCAGCTTCGTGCGCGGCCAGAACCTGTTCGTGCAGCCGCTGACCGGCGCGGGCGAGGCGCGGGCGGTCACGACCGGCGGCGGCGGCACCGTCCACTGGGGCGAGGCGGAGTTCGTCGCGCAGGAGGAGATGCACCGCAACACAGGCTATTGGTGGTCCCCCGACGAGAGCCGGATCGCCGTCGAGCGGTTCGACGAAGCCCCCGTCGGCATCGTCACCCGCGCGGCGATCGGCGCCAACGGCACCCGCGTGTACGATCAGCGATATCCCGCCGCGGGCACGCCCAACGTCGCGGTCGAGCTGTACGTCACTAGGACGGACGGCTCGGGGCAGGTGAAGGTGGACCTGGGTCCCGACCCCGACATCTATCTCGCTCGCGTCGACTGGACGCCGGATGGCAGGACGCTGCTCGTCCAGCGCCAATCGCGCGACCAGAAGCGGCTCGACATGCTGCGCGTCGATCCCGAGACGGGGAGGTCGAGTGTGTGGTTCACCGAGAAGGCGGGCGACCACAGCTGGCTCAACCTGTCCGATGCCTATCACGCGATGCCGGACGGCGACCTGATCTGGAGCTCGGAGCGCGACGGCTACCGCCACTTGTACCGCTTCTCGAAGGGGCACTGGACGCAGTTGACGCATGGCGACTGGGTCGTGACCGACCTGGTCGGCGTCGACGAGAAGGCCGGACGGCTCTACTTCACCGGCACGAAGGACGACGTGCTGGAGAACCAGCTCTACGTCGTCAACATCGCGCACCCGGGCGTGGTGACCCGGCTGACCGAGCGCGGCTGGACCAACGGCGCGACAATGGATTCGGCGGCGACCCGGCTGATCGTCAGCCGCTCGAACCCCGGCCAGCCGCCGCAGCAGTATCTCGCCGACACCGCGGGCAAGCGGCTGGCGTGGATCAACGAGAACGCGCTCGTCCCGGGCCACCCCTATTACCCCTACGCCGCCGCGCACCGGGAGACGAAGTTCGGCACGCTCAAGGCCGACGACGGCACGGTGCTGTATTGGGAGATGATCGCCCCGCCGCTGGAGCCGGGCAGACGCTATCCGGTGTTCTTCCAGCATTACGGCGGCCCCGGCACCGGCCAGCAGGTGACGCGCGGCTGGCAGGGCGCGCTGCCGCAGTATCTGGCCAGCCAGGGCTGGGTGTTCTTCCAGATCGACAACCGCGGTTCGTTCGATCGCGGCAAGGCGTTTGAGGACCAGATCTATCGCGCGATGGGCAGCGTGGAGGTCGCGGACCAGCTGGCCGGCGCGCGATACGTCAAGTCGCTGCCGTTCGTCGATCCGGCGCGGGTGGCGATCTATGGCTGGTCGTACGGCGGCTACATGACGCTGAAGATGCTGGAGGCGAACCCGCACGCCTATGCCGCCGGCGTCTCGGGGGCGCCGGTGACGAAATGGGAACTGTACGACACCCATTACACCGAACGCTACATGGGCAGCCCGAAGAGCGACGCCGCCGCCTATGACAGGTCCGACGCGCTGACGGACGCGGCCGCGATCGCCGACCCGTTGCTGCTGATCCACGGCATGAGCGACGACAATGTCGTGTTCGAGAACTCGACCATGCTCGCGGCGAAGCTCCAGGCGGCGGACCGGCCGTTCGAGATGATGTTCTACCCCGGTTACACGCATGCGGTGCGCGGGCCGGGGATCAGCGAGCATCTCTGGGGGACGATCCTGAACTTCCTCGACCGGGAGGTGAAGAACAAGGCGGATGCGGTCGCGCCGGCCCAGTCCCCGCCGCCGTCCCGGCCCTGAGCCGGGGTCCCGCTTCTTCCCCATCGGTCGCGCGACAAGTCTAGCGGGTCCCCGCGCCAGACTGGGGATGGCCGGAATAGTGTCGTCCGGTCCCGCCGGCCCGTTTGGGAAACCCGGACGCCTGTGCCATTCTTCCCGGACTCGGGAGAATATGGGACATGGCGGGAACGGAACTGGCGCCGGTGGCGGGCAGGGCGCGGATCGAAGTGCTGGATGTTCTTCGTGGACTGGCGATCCTCGGCATCTTCTACATGAACATTCCGTTCATGGCGGTGTCGGTGCCGCGGGTGCTGTTCGATCCGACCCTGGTCGGGTGGACCCCCGCCGACGCGCACGCCTGGACGGCGGTGCAGGTGCTGCTGGAGGGGACGCAGCGGTGCGTGCTGCAATTCCTGTTCGGGGCCGGGCTGATGGTGCTGACCACCCGCATCGCCGATCCCGACGGACCGGTGGCGGTCGCGGACCTGTATTTCCGGCGGACCCTGTGGCTGCTCGCCTTTGGCGTGTTCGACGTGTTCGCGATGCTGTGGCCCGGCGACATCCTCCACGTCTACGCGCTCGCGGCGCTGTTCCTGTTCCCGTTCCGCCGGCTGGGGCCAAGGACGCTGGTCGCGATCGGCAGCCTCCTGGCGCTGTTCCAGCTGGTGACGGGGGGCGTCCATTACGCCGCGCGCGCCGATCTGCTGGACCGGCACCGCGCCGTGGAGGCGACCGTGGCCGCGCATCGGCCGCTGACCGCCGCCGATCGGGCGACCTTGGGCCAGTGGGGCGAGTGGAAGTCGCACAAGGCGATGCCGCCCGCGATCCGAGCCATCGAACGGATCGAGCCCGCGGCGCATCGCGGCGGCTTCGTCCCCTATGCGACGTTCCTCTGGGGCGGGTATCTCGGGTTCATCTACCCCAGTCTGCTCGGCGCCGTCGCCGAGGCGTTCTGCGCGATGTGCATCGGCATCGCGCTGTGGAAGTGGGGCGTGATCCAGGGACGGCGGAGCCGGCGCTTCTACCTCGGTCTGGCGGTCGCCGCCTATGCCGTCGCCGTGCCGCTGCGCTGGATCGCCGCGGAGGATATGGTCGCTCGCGCGCTGATCCCCCGCCTGGGCTGGGCGACCGGGGAGGGCGCGCGGCTGGTCATGGGGCTCGGCCATGTCTGCCTGGTGAACCTCCTGATGCTGACCGGCCCCGGCCGGGCGCTGCTCGCGCCGTTCCGCGCGGCGGGGCGCACCGCCTTCTCGATCTATTTCCTGGAAACCGCCATCGGCGTGTGGTTCCTGTTCGCACCCTGGGGTCCCGGCCTGTGGGGCCGGCTGGGCTGGGCCGGGATGACCGGGGCCGCGACGGCGGTGATCGTCCTCATCGTGCCGGTCGCCAACGTCTGGATGCGCTTCTTCGCCATAGGGCCGCTCGAATGGCTGTGGCGCAGCCTCGCGTACGGCCGCCCTCAGCCGTTCCGCCGCGCGGGTACCGCGGGCGACGCGGTCGGGGGGCTTTCCACGCCGGAGGCCGACGCGGCGATGCCGCTGGCGGCGTGATCGCTGGACAATCTCCCGCCGGACGCTAGGCCCGCGCTCTCACGCGGAGAGAGTCATGGGATACCGGATCGTAGTCGCGGGCGCGACGGGCAATGTCGGGCGCGAGATGCTCAACATCCTGGCCGAGCGCGAGTTTCCCGCCGACGAGATCGCGGTCGTCGCCTCGTCCCGCTCCGTCGGCGAGGTCGTGGACTATGGCGACAGCGACCGCCAGTTCACGGTGAAGAACATCGAGCATTTCGATCCCGCCGGCTGGGACATGGCGCTGTTCGCGATCGGATCGGAGGCGACCAGGGTCTATGCGCCCCGCTTCGCCGCCGCCGGCTGTACGGTGATCGACAATTCCTCGCTCTACCGCATGGACCCCGACGTGCCGCTGATCGTGCCGGAAGTGAACCCGGACGCGATCGACGGCTATCGCCGGCGCAACATCATCGCCAACCCGAACTGTTCCACCGCGCAGATGGTGGTGGCCCTGAAGCCGCTGCACGACGTCGCACGGATCCGCCGGATCGTGGTCGCGACCTACCAGTCCGTCTCCGGCGCGGGCAAGGCGGGCATGGACGAGCTGTTCGAGCAGAGCCGCAACATCTTCGTCGGCGACTCCGCCGAGGCGAAGCTGTTCACCAAGCAGATCGCCTTCAACGTCATCCCGCATATCGACAGCTTCCTCGACGACGGCTCGACGAAGGAAGAGTGGAAGATGGTGGTCGAGACCAAGAAGATCCTGGATCCGAAGATCAAGGTCAGCGCCACCTGCGTCCGCGTGCCCGTCTTCGTCGGCCATTCGGAGGCGATCAACATCGAGTTCGAGGACGAGCTGTCCGCCAACCGCGCCCAGGCGATCCTGCGCGAGGCGCCGGGCGTCGTGCTGGTCGACCGGCGCGAGGACGGCGGCTATGTCACACCGGTCGAGTGCGTCGGCGAATACGCCACCTATGTCAGCCGGGTACGCGAGGATCCGACGGTCGAGAACGGGCTGTCGCTATGGTGCGTCTCCGACAATCTGCGCAAGGGCGCGGCGCTGAACGCGGTCCAGATCGCCGAGCTGCTGGGGCGCAGGCACCTCCGGAAAGGGTGACGGTGCGCGTGTCGCGGCTGCTGCCGGTGCCGACGCTGCTGCCGGCGCTGGTGCTGGCCGGTTGCCAGCCCAATCCGCGCAACGAGATCGCCGCGATCGCCGAGGCCGGGATGGCCGACGTCGCGCGCACCTCGCCCGGCCAGGCCGCATGCGTCGAACGGACGATCGCGCCGTGGCGACCGCCGACGGAGGCGGGACGCTACGACCCGCCCACGCCG
>NZ_CAHJWW010000045.1 GCF_903643035.1 Sphingomonas bacterium
CGCGCGCCTGGGTCCTGTCCGGGCTGCCCGACGTCACGCCCGCGGTGACGGCGGGCTGAGGCGCGGCGACCTGCGCGGGAGCGCCGCCGCCGGCGTCGATCGTCGCTATCATCGCGCCGACCTCGACGGTGTCGCCCTCCTTCACCGCATGCTGGCCCATGGTTCCCGCGACCGGCGAGGGGACCTCTACCGAGACCTTGTCGGTTTCCAGGCTGGCGATCGGCTCGTCGACCTGCACGGGATCGCCCGGCCGCTTGAGCCATTGGCCCAGCGTCGCCTCGGTGATCGATTCGCCCAGCACGGGGACAAGGACTTCGGTGGCCATCTCTACTGCTTCCTTAACACTCCGGCAAAAACCGGGGCCAGTTGCGCGACGACGATGATCGGGCGTCACGCTTCGTTGCAACCGTCCTCCCGACCGGACCCCGGCCTTCGCCAGGGAAACGGGAGGAGAACCTTATTTCGTCAGCGTCTGCGTGCGCCGGATCTCGCCCCGCACGCTATGGCCCAGCGCATCGGCGACCAGCGCCGCCTGTTCCAGCTGGTGGCGCTTCATCAGTCCGGTCGCGGGCGAGGCGGCGGCGCTGCGGCCCGCATAGCGCGGACGCCTGGGCGCGATGCGCGCCTCCACCATCGCCTGCTCGACGAACGGCTCGACGAAGCCCCAATATCCCTGGTTGCGCGGCTCCTCCTGCGCCCAGACCACCTCCTCCAGCGCCGGACAGCGCGCAAGCCGCGATGCCAGCGGATCGCCGGGGAAGGGATAAAGCTGTTCGACCCGCACGATCTGCGTATCCCGGTCGCCGGCCGCGTCGCGCGCCTCGATCAGGTCGTAGGCGACCTTGCCGGTGCACAGCACCATCCGCTTGGTCTCCGCGTCGGCGCACGGCGAGGGATCGGACAGGATGCGGCGGAAGTGGCTGTCGCCCTGGAACGCCGCCGCCTGGCTTACCGCCATCTTGTGCCGCAGCAGCGACTTGGGCGTCATCACCACCAGCGGCTTGCGGAAGCCGCGGTGCATCTGCCGGCGCAGCAGGTGGAAGTAGTTGGCGGGCGTCGTGCAGTTCGCCACCTGCATGTTGTCCTGCGCGCACAATTGCAGGAACCGCTCGGGCCGCGCGGACGAATGTTCCGGCCCCTGCCCCTCGTACCCGTGCGGCAGCAGCAGGACGAGGCCGTTGGCGCGCAGCCACTTGGCCTCGCCGCTGGCGATGAACTGGTCGATCATGATCTGCGCGCCGTTGGCGAAGTCGCCGAACTGAGCCTCCCACAGCACCAGCGTCTTGGGATCGGCGAGCGCATAGCCGTATTCGAAGCCGAGCACGCCATATTCGGACAGCGGCGAGTCTAGCACCTCGAAGCGGCCATGCTCGACGGTCTGCAGCGGCACGTACTTGTGCTCGTCGCCCTGATCGACCCACACCGCATGGCGCTGGCTGAACGTGCCGCGGCCCGAATCCTGGCCCGACAGGCGGACGCCATACCCTTCCGACAGCAGCGACCCGAACGCCAGCGCCTCGCCGGTCGCCCAGTCGAAGCCCTCGCCCGACCGGAACATCTGCGCCTTCGCGTCCAGCACGCGGCCCAGCGTCTTGTGGATCGTCAGCCCCTCGGGAACGCCCGTCAGCGTGCGGCCGAGCGAGTCGAACAGCTTGGCGGGTATCCCCGTCTCGACGTTGCGGCGCGCCGTCTCGGCGTCGGCCGGCGCGTGCAGCCCCGACCACCGGCCGGCGAACCAGTCGGCGCGATTGGCCTTGTAGCTCGCGCCGGCCTCGAACTCGCCCTCCAGCCGGGCGACGTACTGGCGCACGTTGTCGTCGATCCATGCCTGGTCGATCACGCCCTCGGCGATCAGCCGGCGGCCATAGACCTCGCTGACCGGCGGATGCTGGCGGATGCGGCCGTACATCAGCGGCTGGGTGAAACTCGGCTCGTCGCCCTCGTTGTGGCCAAAGCGGCGGTAGCACCACATGTCGATCACGACGTCGCGGTGGAACGTCTGGCGGTATTCCATCGCCATCTTGGTCGCGAAGGTCACAGCCTCGGGATCGTCGCCGTTGACGTGGAAGATGGGCGCCTGCACCCCCTTTGCCACGTCAGACGAATAAGGCGACGATCGGGCGAACTGCGGACTGGTCGTGAAACCGATCTGGTTGTTGATGATGAAGTGGACGCAGCCGCCGGTGTTGTAGCCGCGGATCCCCGAGAAGCCGAAACACTCCCACACGATCCCCTGCCCCGCCATCGCGGCGTCGCCGTGGATCAGCACGGGCAGCGATTGCCGATGCTCGTTCAGGTCGCCGGCGATCGTCTGGATCGCGCGGGTCTTGCCAAGGACGACGGGGTCGGCGGCCTCCAGGTGGCTGGGGTTCGCGACCAGGCTCAGGTGGACGTGATGCCCGTCGAACTCGCGGTCGGTGCTGGTGCCGAGGTGGTATTTCACGTCGCCCGACCCACCGATGTCGTCAGGGTTCGACGATCCGCCCGCGAACTCGTGGAAGATCACGCGCAACGGCTTGGCCATCACGTTGGCCAGCACGTTCAGCCGGCCGCGATGCGCCATGCCGAACACGATCTCGCTCACGCCCATCTGGCCGCCGTACTTGATGACGCTTTCCAGCGCGGGGATCATCCCCTCGCCCCCGTCGAGGCCGAACCGCTTGGTCCCGACGTACTTGCGGCCCAGGAACTTCTCCCACTGCTCCGCCTCGATCACCTTGTTCAGGATCGCCTTCTTGCCGATCGGCGTGAAATCGATCGCCTTGCCCTGGCCCTCCATCCGATCCTGCAGGAAGCGACGCTCGTCGACATCGGCGATGTGCATGTATTCCAGGCCGACCGGGCCGCAGTAATTGGCGCGCAGCGTGTCGACGAGTTCGCGCACGGTCGCCCATTCGAAACCCAGCGTGCCGCCCAGATACACCGGCCGATCGACGTCGGCGTCGGAGAAGCCGTGATATTCGGTACGCAGGTCGGCGGGCATCTCGTTCTTGACGAGCCCGAGCGGATCGAGCTGCGCCGCCAGATGCCCGCGCGCGCGATAGGTCCGGATGAGCAGCTGTGCGCGGATCGCATCGGCGGCGGCGCGGATGATGTCGCCCTGCGACGGCGCTGGGGCGGCGACCGGCGCAGGCTTCGCGCCCGGCTTGGACGGCTTTGCGGCCGGCTCCATCTGCGTCGGGTCGAGCGCGGCGGTCAGGTCGTCAGTGGTCGTCGGCGGCCAGGCGGCGTTGGTCCAGCTCGGCCGGCTCGGCCCCTCCAGCCCTTCGAACAGCCCGCGCCACTGCGGCTCGACGCTGTCGGGCGACGCCTGGTAACGCGCGTAGAGCGCATCCACGAACGCAGGGCTGACGCCGCCTGCGATATCGCCGAAATCCTGACCTTCGTAACCCATGGTCTGTTCTCCTGTCCCTTCTCCCACCGGGAGAAGGAGGGGCCCGCCCGGCGAAGCCGGGTGGGAGGATGAGGGTGACGGGGTCTCGATCGCCCTCACCCTTCCGCCGCGTGCCGCGGCTCCCTCCCTCTCCCGACGGGAGAGGGAGGGTGGTTCACCCGTTCAACACGCTCAGCAGCGTCGATCCCAGCTCGCTGGGGCTCGCCGCCACCTTGATCCCGGCGGCTTCCATCGCCGCGATCTTGTCCTCGGCGCCGCCCTGCCCGCCCGACACGATCGCGCCCGCGTGGCCCATGCGGCGTCCCGGCGGCGCGGTGCGGCCGGCAATGAACCCCGCCATCGGCTTGCTTCGGCCACGAACGGCCTCGTCGCGCAGGAACTGCGCCGCCTCCTCCTCCGCCGAGCCGCCGATCTCGCCGATCATGATAATCGACTGCGTAGCCTCGTCGGCCAGGAACAGCTCCAGCACGTCGATGAAGTTGGTGCCGTTGACGGGATCGCCGCCGATGCCCACCGCCGTCGTCTGGCCGAGCCCGGCGTTGGACGTCTGGAACACCGCCTCGTAGGTCAGCGTGCCCGAGCGCGACACGACGCCGACCGAGCCGGACTTGAAGATGCTGCCCGGCATGATGCCGATCTTGCACTCGCCCGGCGTCAGCACGCCCGGACAGTTCGGGCCGATCAGCCGCGACTTGCTGCCGCTGAGCGCGCGCTTGACCTTGACCATGTCGAGCACCGGGATACCTTCCGTGATCGTGACGATCAGCGGCACCTCGGCATCGATCGCCTCCAGAATCGAGTCGGCGGCGAAGGGCGGCGGCACATAGATGACGGACGCGGTCGCGCCGGTCCTGGCGACGGCCTCGGCGACCGTGTCGTACACCGGCAGGCCGAGATGCTCGGTCCCGCCCTTCCCCGGCGTGACGCCGCCGACCATCTGCGTGCCATAGTCCAGCGCCGCCTTGGTGTGGAAGCTGCCGGTCTCGCCGGTCATGCCCTGGGTGATGACCTTGGTGGTCTTGTCGACGAGGATGCTCATGCTGACGCTGGTTCTTTCTGTAGATACGGTGATGAACGATCAATCATCGTCGTCGAGCGGGATATCGCCCTGAAAGTCCGTGCCGTCGTCGACGGGAACCTTGTCAGCGGCAAGATCGTGCGGCCGCGTCATGATCTCTTCCCACGTGTACGGGCAAGTGAGAGGAAACAGCTGCAGGAATACGCCTGTCTCATCCGACGCATCCTCACGGGCTCCGGGATAAACGAAAGCGATCGCCTCCGGCACGCGACGCCTGAAACTTGGGCTTGACGCCAGTTCGCTGTAGACCCGCTTGCGTGCTGCATTGATCGACCGCCGCCATGAGTTGCCACGTTCTCCGGGCTGCCTGTCCCATTTCAGCATGTGAAGCAGGATCAGGCGAATGGCGCTTTGTAACGCGCGAAAGTCCCGCTTCGCCAAGCTCTCCACCTCGTCGGCGATATCGTCGATGTCGAGGTCGACGAATCGGCCCTCCCTGAGGGCAGCCGCCTGATCGTAGATCCACGCCGCGAAGTCGCTGTCCGCCGTGGGGCGGCTCGCCTTCCCGATCTGCGGATCGCGCTCGGCCACGTCTTACGCCTTCAGGCTCTCGTCGATGCCGCGGCAGGCCTCCAGCAGCTCCTTCACCGCGTCGACGCTCACCTGCAGGTTCGCCTTGGCCTCGTCGTCCAGCGCGATCTCGACGATCTGCTCGACGCCGCCCGCGCCGATCACCACCGGCACGCCGACGTAGAGGCCGTCCAGCCCGTACTGGCCCGCCACGTGCGCGGCGGCGGGGAGCAGGCGTTTCTGGTCGCCCAGATACGCTTCAGCCATCGCGATACCGCTGGTGGCGGGCGCGTAATAGGCGCTGCCGGTCTTCAGGAGCGCGACGATCTCGCCGCCGCCGCCTCGCGTTCGCTTGACGATCGCATCGATGCGCTCCCGCGTGGTGCGGCCCATCGCGATCAGGTCGGGCACCGGGATGCCGGCGACCGTCGAATACTGCACCACCGGCACCATCGTGTCGCCGTGCCCGCCGAGCACGAAGGTCGACACGTCCTTCACCGACACCTTGAACTCGTCGGCGATGAAGTGGCTGAACCGCGCGCTGTCCAGCACGCCCGCCATGCCGACGACCATGTTGGTGGGCAGGCCGGAGAACTCGCGCAGCGCCCACACCATCGCGTCGAGCGGGTTGGTGATGCAGATGACGAAGGCCCCCGGCGCGTTCGCCTTGATGCCCTCGCCGACCGCCTTCATGACCTTCAGGTTGATGCCGAGCAGGTCGTCGCGGCTCATGCCCGGCTTGCGCGCGACGCCGGCGGTGACGATGATGACGTCCGCGCCCGCGATGTCAGCGTAATCGTTCGAGCCGGTGATGTCTGCGTCGAAGCCCTCGACAGGCGCACACTGGCTGAGGTCCAGCGCCTTGCCCTGCGGCACGCCCTCGGCCACGTCGAACAGCACGATATCGCCCAAACCCTTGAGCGCCGCGAGATGCGCGAGCGTGCCGCCGATGTTGCCGGCGCCGATCAGCGCGATCTTCTTGCGGGCCATTCGATCCTCCGGTTGCGCGCGCCGTCCCCAGTCGCGACGCGCTCGTCGCGCGGCGGCTTAGGGGCTTCGCACCGCACGGGCAACCCGAAATCATCGTTATTGCACTTGCGAACCATGTGCAATAGTCCGTTGTGCCTTACGCCCCGTGCCCCTTGGCAAGGTACGCGTCCGAGCGCATCTCCTCCAGCCGGCTCGCCGTCCGCTGGAACTCGAACGCGCCGTCGCCGGCGGGATAGAGCGCGTCGGGCTCGGCGTCGGCGGCGGCGAGCAGCTTGACCTTGTGCTCGTACAGCTGGTCGACGAGGCTGACGAACCGCGCCGCCTCGTTGCGGTTGTCGGGGCCGAGCCGGGGCACGCCGACCAGGATCACGGTGTGGAAGGCGCGCGCGACCGCGAGGTAGTCGGGCGTCCCCCGCGCCTCCCCGCACAGGCGGCGGAACGAGAACACCGCGACGCCCTTCAGCGCCTTGGGCACGCGCAGCGTCCGCCCTGCGCTGACGGGCAGGTCGACCGCGGGGACGTGGGCGGCGTCCTCGACCGGGAAGTCGGTCAGGCGATAGAAGGCGGCGGACAGGTCGGCGGTCGCGTGCGCCCCGTTGGGGACCAGCCACGTCCGCTGCCCGCCCAGCCGGTCGCGGCGATAGTCGGTCGGACCGTTGAGCGCGAGCACGTCCATCCGCGCCTCGATCAGCGCGATGAACGGCAGGAAATGCTCGCGGTTGAGGCCGTTGCGATAGAGGTCGCCGGGCGGGCGGTTGGACGTCGCGACCACCGTCACCCCGTCCTCGATCAGCCGGGTGAACAGCCGGGAGAGGATCATCGCGTCGGGCGAGTTGGTGACCATCATCTCGTCGAAGGCGAGCAGGCCCGCCTCGGCGGCGATCGCGGCAGCGACGGGCGGGATGGGATCGCCCTCCTTGCGCCCCGGGCGGGTGCGCTCGGCGGCGAGGCGGGCGTGGACCTCCAGCATAAACGCGCCGAAATGGACGCGGCGCTTGGGAACGCCGACCGCCTGCGCGAAGAACAGGTCCATCAGCATCGACTTGCCGCGCCCGACGTCGCCCCACAGATACGCGCCGCGCGGCGGTTCCGGTGCCCGACGGGTCAGGCGGGCGAGGAGGCCGGTACGCGGCGGCTGGACGAGTGCGGTGGCCAACGCATCGAGCGTGCGGGCGGCGGCGGCCTGTTCGGGGTCGGGGCGCAACTCGCCCGAGGTGACGAGCGCGTCGTAGGCGGCGAGGACGTCAGGCACTCGATAGTCTCACCCAATCCGACCCCGTTCGGCTCCCCTCTACCCCGTTCGGGCTGAGCCTGTCGAAGCTCTGCCCTTTTTCCGGCGGCTGGAGAAGGACAGGCTTCGACAAGCTCAGGACGAACGGAGGTGGGGAAACTCATGCCGAACGAAGGTTGAGGAGCCCAGGACCGATGGAAGCAGGGACGATCGCGCGGGGCGACCGACCCCTCACACCACCCGCTCGGCCTCCAGCTTCTTGGTCTCGGCGATTGCCTTGGCCGGGTTGAGGCCCTTGGGACAGGTGTTCGCGCAGTTCATGATCGTGTGGCAACGGTACAGGCGGAACGGGTCCTCCAGCGCGTCGAGCCGCTCGCCCGTCATCTCGTCGCGGCTGTCGGCAAGCCAGCGATACGCCTGCAGCAGGATCGCGGGACCCAGGAACTTGTCGCTGTTCCACCAGTAGCTGGGGCACGAGGTCGAGCAGCAGGCGCACAGGATGCACTCGTACAATCCGTCGAGCTTGGCGCGGTCAGCCGGCGACTGGAGCCGCTCCTTGCCCGAGGGCGGGGGGGTGACGGTCTGAAGCCACGGCTTGATCGAGGCATATTGCGCGTAGAAATGCGTGAAGTCGGGGACGAGGTCCTTGATGACCTCCATGTGCGGCAGCGGGGTGATCTTGATCGGCCCCTTGATGTCCTCGATCGCGGTGGTGCAGGCGAGGCCGTTGCGTCCGTCGATGTTCATCGAACACGACCCACAGATGCCCTCGCGGCACGAGCGGCGGAAGGTGAGCGAGGAGTCCTGCTCCGCCTTCATCTTGATGAGAGCGTCGAGCACCATCGGGCCACAGCTGTCGAGATCGACCTGGAACGTGTCGTAGCGCGGGTTGGCGCCGCTGTCGGGATCGTAGCGATAGACCTGGAACGTCTTCAGGCGGGTAGCGTCGGACGCGGCCGCATGCGCCTGGCCCTTCTTGACGACGCTGTTCTTGGGCAGGCGAAACTCGGCCATCGCGGGCGCTCCTATGCTGCTATCCAGCTATGGCTTCCGCCATCGGGACGCAACCCTTCGAACGGCGATGCTCGATCATGCGTCAATCGCGCGCGAATATCTCCGCATGCGGCATGCTGACGCCCAGCGACGGAAGGTCGAGCGCGGCGGGCGCGACAAAGGCGGTGTCGTTCCACGACTGCGGACCCGCTCGCTGCAACACGCGCAGCCGCTCGGTCTCCGGATCGACGAGCGCGATCGTCTCGACGGTGTCGATCGAGCGGTATTCGTCCAGCTTGACGCCGGCGTCCGTCGTCCGCGTCGACGGCGACAGGATCTCGACGATGACGCGGGGCGCATGAAGGAACTGATCGCTCCCGGCGTCGCCGGGCGCACCGCAATCGACCGTCACGTCGGGATATCGCACCGACCGGTCGTCGCTGCGCACCTTCATGTCGGAGCCATAGGTGCGGCAGCCCGAGCCGCGCAGGGCGGCATGAAGATAGGCGAGGACATTGCCCTGGACGCGCGCATGATCCCGCGTTCCCCCCGCCATCATCTGGATGACACCGCGATCGAGCTCCGCCTTGAGCCCGGGACCGAAGTCGATCTCCAGGAACTCCTCGACGGTCAGGAGACGGGGATGCTGGAGTGCGGAACTGGCCATGCGACCGGTATACCATATACCCGCCGGCCCGCGAAGATCGGACCGCGACCGGAACTGTGGCGCGCGCCCCACGGTTGGACGGACGATCAGGAGACCCGTCGATGCCACCGCCCGCCACGCCGACCCCGGCGCCTTCCCTCAAGCCATTGTCGCGACAGGTCGTCGTCGTCACCGGCGCCAGTTCGGGGATCGGCCTCGTCACCGCCAAGGCCTTTGCCTGGAAGGGCGCGAAAGTGCTGCTGGTCGCGCGCGACGAGACGGCGCTGGCGCAGGCGGTGAAGGACATACGGTCGGCCAGTGGAACGGCCGACTATCACCTGGCCGATGTCGGCGACCGGGCGCAGGTGATGGCGGCGGCGGCAGCGGCGATCGCGCTGTTCGGACAGATCGACACCTGGGTCAACGATGCCGGCGTCGCGATCTATTCCGCGCTGCTCGACACGCCGGAGGACGAGCACCGCAGGCTGTTCCAGACCAACTATTTTGGCGTCGTCCACGGCTGCGAAGCGGCAGCGGCGCATCTGGACGTCGTTGACGGCGCGGGCGCGATCATCACCGTGGCCTCGATCGCATCGGACATCCCCAGTCCGCTGATGGGCGCCTATTGCGCGAGCAAGCATGCGGTGAAGGCGTATGTCGAGACGCTCAGGATCGAGCTGGCCAGCGCGGGCTCGCCCGTGTCGGTGACGCTGGTCAAGCCATCCGGCATCGACACGCCGATCGCGCGGCACGCCGCCAATCACGTCGGGGGCGAGCAGGCGGGCGCGGCGCGCATCCCGCCTCCGGTCTATGATCCGGACCTGGTCGCCGACGCGATCCTCGACGCGGCGGTGAACCGCCGGCGCGACATCACGGTTGGCGGCGCGGGCCGCACGCAGGTGCTGTTCGCCCAGCATTTCAAGGGGCTGTACGAAAGGCTTGCTCCGATCGCGGCCAGGGCGTTCACCGATCCGGACCGTAACCAGCCGCGACCGAGCAACCTGTTCGCGTCCGCCGGACCGGCGACCGAGCGGTCGGGCGAACAGTCCGGGCTGCGCACGAGCCTGTATACCAAGGCTGCCGAGCATCCGCGCGCGACGGCGCTGGGCGTCGGCGCGATCGTCGGCGCCGCCGCGCTGCTGCTGTTCCGCAAGGGCGAGGAGGACTAGGCCGACGGCGCTCCCGCGGACCGGCGCAGCCTAGCACACCTCCGCCGTGTTCGCCGGCAACGGCCCCGGCGGGACGCGCAGCGGCGAGCGCCACCAGCGATCCGCCGCCAGCCGGTGTCGCTCGCCATAGGCGGCGCGCAGCGCCGAGGCGAGCGCCGGGTCGTAGGCGGCGAGGTCTTCGTGGCTCAGCACCGTATGGCCGTCGAACCGCGCGACCGGCGCATCGTCGAACCAGAACTGCGTGCCCACCGCCCAGTATTCGGTGACGGTGGTGCTGGCGTACTCGCCCTTCCAAAGCCCGGCAGCCATCGCGTGGCGGTACGCCGCCTGGATTCGGGCATGGAGCGGCCTGTCGGCGGCGTAGATCGCGTCGAACACGTCATGCCCCATCTCGTGGACGAAGATGTCCTGACCGGCATAGCGGCTGTGCGGCAGCCCCAGCAGGTCCTCCGCTCCGCCCGACGTCAGCAGCCCGGCCATGCCGCGGGCACGGGCGTCCCAATATTGCCGGTCGGACAGCTGCCCGATCCGCTCGGCATAATGCTTGCGCTCACAACGGGTGAGGCGCGGGTCGTCTCTCGCGGGCTTCTTCCAGTCGCGCTGCTCGGGCAGGTCGGTGGTGCTCTCGTCCTCCGCCATCACCGCCACCCGCTGCCCGTGCGCGACGAGCTTGGCGGCAAGGTCCGGCCGCGCGGCGAGCAGCTCGACGACGAGATCGCGCGCGACCTCCAGCGCCTGCGCCGGCACGCGAGCGGAACCGACGACGGGGATGCCGGCGGCATCAAGGTGCTGCGTGTAGAAGGGGACGACCGGAGGCGTCGCCGCCGACGCGAACGCCAGGGCGGCGAGAGCGATCAGTAGACCCGCTTCTTCGGCTTGATGTACGTCGCGTCGTCGGTCAGCGTGTAGTCGTGCACCGGGCGGTACGCGATATCAACCTTGCCGCCGGTACCGCCCCAGCCCGCGAACGTCGCGATGGTGTGCTTCATCCACTCGCCATCGTTGCGGTCCGGATAATCCTCGTTGACGTGCGCGCCGCGGCTTTCGGTGCGGTTGGCGGCGCTTTCCATCGTCACCACCGACTGCGCGAGCAGGTTGTCGAGCTCCAGCGTCTCGACCAGGTCGGTGTTCCAGATCAGCGAACGATCCTTCACGCCCACGTCGCCCAGCCGGGCATAGGTGGCGGCGATCTTCTCCTGGCCTTCGGACAGGAGCGCATTGTCGCGGAACACCGCGCAATGCTTCTGCATCGTGCGCTGCATGTCGACCCGGATCTCGGCGGTCGGCGAGCCGCCGGCGGCATGGCGGAACTTGTCGAGCCGGCTGATCGACAGCTCCTCCGAGCCCTTGGGCAGCGGGTTGTGCGACTTGCCGGGCTTCAGCGTCTCCCTGAGGCGCAGGCCCGTCGCGCGACCGAACACGACAAGGTCGATCAGGCTGTTGGAGCCCAGCCGGTTGGCGCCATGGACCGACACGCACGCCGCCTCGCCGACCGCGAACAGGCCGGGCACGATCGCGTCGGGATCGCCGTTCTTCAGGTGGACGACCTCGCCATGATAGTTGGTCGGAATGCCGCCCATGTTGTAGTGGACGGTGGGCGTGACGGGAAGCGGCTGGCGCGTCAGGTCCACGCCTGCGAAGATCTTGCCCGTCTCGGTGATGCCGGGCAGCCGCTCGTGCAGCACCTTGGGATCGATATGGTCGAGGTGGAGCCAGATGTGGTCGCCGTTCTTGCCGACGCCGCGCCCCTCGCGCATCTCCAGCGCCATAGAGCGCGAGACCACGTCGCGCGACGCCAGGTCCTTGGCGGACGGAGCGTAGCGTTCCATGAACCGCTCGCCCTCCGAGTTGGTGAGGTACCCGCCCTCGCCGCGCGCGCCCTCCGTGATGAGGACGCCCGCGCCATAGATGCCAGTCGGGTGGAACTGCACGAACTCCATGTCCTGCAGCGGCAGCCCGGCGCGCAGCACCATCGCATTGCCGTCGCCGGTGCAGGTGTGCGCCGACGTGGCGGAGAAATAGCAGCGGCCATAGCCGCCCGTCGCCAGTACGACTGAATGCGCGCGGAACCGGTGAATAGCGCCCGTCTCCATGCACAGCGCGATCACGCCGCGGCAGACGCCGTTCTCCATGATGAGGTCGAGGGCGAAATACTCGACGTAGAAGTCCGCGTCGTACTTCAGCGACTGCTGGTACAGGGCATGGAGCATCGCGTGGCCGGTGCGGTCGGCGGCGGCGCAGGTACGCTGCACCGGCGGCCCCTCGCCCATGTTCTGCATGTGGCCGCCGAACGGGCGCTGGTAGATGGTGCCGTCGTCGTTGCGGCTGAACGGCACGCCGGCGTGTTCCAGCTCGTACACCGCCGCCGGCGCCTCGCGGCACAGATATTCGATCGCGTCCTGGTCCCCAAGCCAGTCGGAGCCCTTGACGGTGTCGTACATGTGCCACGACCAGTGATCGGGCGAGTTGTTGCCGAGCGATGCGGCGATGCCGCCCTGCGCCGCGACGGTGTGGCTGCGCGTCGGGAATACCTTGGTGATGCAGGCGGTCTTGAGGCCGGACTCGGCGATGCCCATCGTGGCGCGCAGCCCCGATCCGCCTGCGCCCACGACGACCGCGTCGTAGCTGTGGTCGATGATCTGATAGGATGCGGGCATCAGGCGAGGCTTCCAGAAGCGATGCGCAGGATCGCGAACAAGGCGACGCCGGCGACGATGAGGGTATAGGCGTTGAGCAGCACGGTCAGCACGACGCGGCTCTCCGCATGGGCATAGTCCTCGATCACCACCTGCAGCCCGAGCCGCATGTGATAGACGACCGAGCCGACGAGCAGTGCGATCGGCACCACGACCCAGGCCGAGCGCAGCCAGTCGTGCAGCGCGACGAAGTCGAAGCTCGACGCCCTGGCGAGCGAGAACATCAGCCACGCCATCAGGAACAGGTTCGATCCCGCGGTCAACCGCTGGCGCCACCAGTGATGCGTGCCCTCGTGGCTGGAACCCAGGCCCCGGACGCGGCCGAGTTGCGTGCCCGTACCCATCAGCGCAACCCCATCCAGAGCCAGAAGATCGCGGTGAGCAGCACCGATGCGACCATCGTCGCCACCGCGCCCTGCTTGTTGACGCGCAGTTCGTAGCCGGCGCCGGTGTCGAGCACTAGATGGCGGATGCCGGTCATCATGTGCTGGAACAGGCTGAGCGTCAGGCCGACGCCGACCACCCACCCGACAACGTTCAACCGCCCGGACGCGACGGTGAAGATGTCCACGAACCGCGCATAGGCGACAGGACCCGCCGCGATCGCCGCCAGCCACCAGGTGAACAGCGGCAGCCCGACCAGCGCCATCCCCGTCCCCGTCGCGCGGTGCAGGATCGACACCGTCATGTGCGGACCCCAGCGATAGATGCCGATGTGCGGGGAAAGCGGGCGCGCACGCACCGGAGTGATACTGGCCAAGAAGCTGCATCCTGAAGGAAGTGACTGACGATCTATGTACGCCCGCCATGCTGCGATGCAAGCACGCGCGCCCTCGCGCTGCGGCTTAACCCGCCCCTAACCACTTCGATCATAGGCATCGGGGCGGGCCGGCATCGCGCAGCGCCGCGCCGACCAACGGGCCAATGACCAGACCAGTGACCAGGGGAGCCGAAACCGCCGTGAACACCCCCGCCCCGCCCACGCCGGACTCGCTTCCCGCGCCCGGCTCGCTGTCCGCCCGCGTCGATGCCGCCGCGCGGATGCGCGCCTTCGATCCCGACGGCACGCTCCAGGCGACCGCCCGCGCGATCTGGGCGATCGTCGAGCCGGACGCGGACGAAATCGTCCGCGCCTATTGGGGGCATGGCCAGCGCGTCTTTCCCCGCGGCCAGGGGCTGGCGCTCGACGAGGCACAGGCGCTGGAGACGGGCCGCGCGTTCCTGACCAAACGCTACACCGAAGCCGGCGCCGGCGGCTGGATTGCGATGCTGGAGTTCATCGTCCGACGCAGCTACCTGTCCGGCGTGCCGACGATGGAGCTGCTCGCCATCAGCTGCACCAGCGACCGGGTGACGCTGGACCTGATCGTGCGCCGCGTGCGGCCGGACGATCCGCGCTTCGCCGGGTTCGTGGACGCGCTGATGCGGCTCGCCGCCATGGAGGCGGAGGTCACCGCCGAGCTGCACGACGCCTTCGTCCGCCACGCGGCCGGGTGTTCGCGCGAGCGGCTCGTCGCCGAGTTCCGCGACGGCATCGCCGCGACCGTGGAGGTGGCGAGCCAGGAGGGGTCGCAGCTGCGCGACCAGGCGGTCCGCTCGTCGGCCGCGGTGCGCGGCGTGCTGGGCAAGGCGAGCGAGGTCGCCGCCGCCGCCGAACAGTCAGCGGTCGCGATGCGGGAGGCGGCGTCCACCTCCGCGGGGCTGATCCGCGCGATCGAGGACGCGCGCCGCGAGGTAGAGACCGCGGCCGAGATCGCCACCCGCGCCTCCGCGCAGGCGGGCACGGCCGTGGGGATGAGCGAGACGCTGTCCGACCACGCCAAGTCGATCGAATCGATCCTGGGCCTGATCCGCGACATCGCCGGCCAGACCAACCTGCTCGCGTTGAATGCCACGATCGAGGCGGCGCGCGCCGGGGACGCGGGGCGCGGCTTCGCGGTGGTGGCGCAGGAGGTGAAGAGCCTGGCGAGCCAGACCGCGCGCGCGACGGACGACATCGCCGCCAAGATCGCCGCCATCCAGTCCGCCACCCGCTCCACCGTCGAGACCAACGCCAGCATCAAGGCGACGGTCGCCGAGGTGCAGGAGAGCGCCGAGCGCATCCGCTACGCGATGGAGGCGCAGGCGCAGACCGTCACCGCCATCACCGCCGCC
>NZ_CAHJWW010000046.1 GCF_903643035.1 Sphingomonas bacterium
CCGGGCACAATGGACCGTGGATCTCGTCCGCCAGCGCGGCGGCGAGCCCTTCTCCCTCATTGTCGAGGCCTGCGATGACCAGGGTCGCCTCGCTCTTCCTGCCGCAGCTCGCGATCGAGCGGCTGCGCCGGAAAGAGCGATCGCCCGCGCTGCCTGAGCGCGCGGTCATCAGCCTCCCGGTCGACGACGACCCGGGCACCTCCTCGGTACCGCGGGATGGTGGCTGGCGTCCGGGCGCACGCTGGTCGGATGGGCGCGAGGAGACTGCCGGGCAGATCGCCGCGTTGCCACTCCACCAGCGCCCGCCCGGCCGCGAGCTCGGCCGGCGGTCCGAGGCAGCGGCGCACCCGTTCAAGAGACGCGAGGACGGTACCGGCACGTCCATCGCCCCGGCGCTACGAACGTCGCCGCACGAGCCTGCCGCACCGCTCATCCTCGTCACCACCGTCGGCCAGCGGCAGGTCGTGACCGCCGTATGCCCGGCGGCTCGGGCGCTCGGCCTCACGCCAGGCATGGCCGCGACCCAGGCGCGCGCGCTCGTCCCCGACCTCGACGTGCGACCGGCCGATCCGGAAGCCGATGGTACCGCGCTCGACCGGCTCGCGCTCCATGCCGTCCGCCATTGGACGCCCGGTGCCGCGGCCGCCGCCGATGGGCTCCATCTCGACCTGACCGGTGCGGCGCACCTGTTCGGCGGCGAGGCTCGGTTCTGCCGCCGCGTGGTGGCGTTCTGCCGCCGCCTCGGCCTGACCGCGCGCATCGCCGTCGCCGATACGCTCGGCGCGGCGCATGCGGCCGCGCGGCATTATCCCGGCCCGGTGACCGTCTTGCCGCCCGGCGACGGGACCGCCGCCATCGCGTCGCTCCCGGTCGTGGCGCTCCGGCTCACGCCCGAGGCCATCGTCGCCGCGGCCCGGTTCGGTCTCGACCGCATTGGCGATCTGCTGCCGATGCCGCGCGCGCCACTGGCGCGCCGACTCGGCCTGGCGACCGTCGAGCGGCTTGACCAGGCGCTGGGCCGCGTCGTGGAACCGATCGTGGCCATCGTTCCGTTCGAGCCGCCGGCTGCCGAGCGCCGCCTGCTCGAGCCGATCGGCACCGCCGAGGCCATCGCCACCGTCATCGGCGACGTCGTCAGCGACCTCGTCGACGTGCTCTGCCAGCGCGGTCTCGGGGCGAGGGCGGTCGAATTTGTCGCCACCCGCGTCGACGGCATCGACCAGCGGCAGACGATCGGCATGTCGCGCGCGACGCGCGACAGTGCCCACCTCACTCGCATGCTGTGCCAGCGGATCGAGCGCATCGATCCCGGTCTGGGGATCGAGATCGTGCGGCTGACCGGGACCCGCGCCGAACCGCTCAGGGCCACCGCCATGGCATCCGTTCTGGCTTCCGGCGATTCGACGCCCGACATCGCGGTCACCGTCGACCGACTTGCCGGCCGGGTGGGCGAGACGGCGCTGTTCCGCGCCCGTCCGGTCGAAAGCGACGTCCCTGAGAGGGCCGTGATCCGCGTTGGCGTGCTCGAGGCCGGCGGCGCGTGGCCGGCGTGGAAACGGCCGGTCCGGCTGCTGCGGCGACCCGAGGTGCTGACCAACGTTGTCGCGCTGCTGCCTGACCATCCACCGCGGCGGTTCGCGTGGCGGGGGAGGGCACACGCGGTCGTCGCCGGCGACGGGCCCGAGCGCGTTCACGGCGAGTGGTGGCGGCGCGACGCCGAGGTCGACGCGGTGCGCGACTATTACCGCGTCGAGGACGACCGCGGCGCGCGGTTCTGGCTCTTCCGCCGCGGCGACGGCGTCGACCCGGCCACGGGCGATCTGTCCTGGTACATGCACGGGCTGTTCGGGTGACCGGCTATGTCGAGCTCCACGTCACCAGCCACTTCTCGTTCCTGCGCGGCGCGTCGTCGCCCGACGAGCTGTTCGCCGCCGCCGCCGTCCTCGGCTACCCCGCGCTCGGCATCGCCGACCTCGGCTCGGTCGCCGGCGTGGTTCGCGCGTGGGAGGCGGCCAAGACCACCGGCGTTCGATTGATCGCCGGCACGCGTATCGTCCTCGATGACGGCCGCGGCCTGCTCCTCTACCCGACCGACCGGCCGGCGTGGTCGCGATTGAGCCGTCTCCTCACCCTCGGCAAGTCGCGCGCCGGCAAAGGCGGGTGCACGCTGGGCTGGTCCGACGTTGCGGCGCATACCGAGGGGCTGATCGCGATCCTGCTCCCCGACCAGCCCGGCGAGGCTACGGCGTGTCATCTCGCCGATCTGCGCGAGGCGTTCGGTCGACGCGCGCACTGCGCGTTAACGTTCTGGCGCCGCCCTGATGACGTCTTGCGTCTGCATCAACTTGCCGATCAGGCGGCTACGGCCGGTGTCCGCGCGGTGGCGACCGGCGACATCCTCTACCACGCCTCCGAGGCGCGCCTCCTCCAGGACGTCGTCACCGCCATCCGCGAGAAGTGTACCGTCGACACCCTCGGGTTCCGCCGCGAGCGTCATGCCGATCGGCATCTCAAGTCACCGGAAGAGATGGCACGCCGGTTCGCGGCCTTCCCCGACGCGACCGCCGCCACCGCCGACATCGCCCGTGCGTGCACGTTCGACCTCGGCGAGCTCAGCTACCAGTACCCGCACGAGGAGGTCGTCGCCGGCCTGACCGCGCAGGGCGCGCTCGAGCGACTGACCTGCGAGGCGGCGGAGGCAATGTTCCCCGAGGGCGTGCCGCTACCGTACCAGGCGCAGATCGCCCACGAGCTGACGCTGATCGGCGACCTTGGCTACGCGCCGTACTTCCTGACGGTCAACCGCATCGTCGCAGAGAGCCGCCGGCGGGGCATCCTCTGTCAGGGGCGTGGCTCGGCTGCCAACAGCTGCGTCTGCTTCGTGCTCGGCGTCACCAGCATCGACCCGATCAAGCACGAGCTCTTGTTCGAGCGCTTCGTCTCGGGCGAACGCAAGGAGCCACCCGACATCGACGTCGACTTCGAGCACGAGCGGCGCGAGGAGATTATCCAGTGGATCTACGAGACCTACGGTCGTGACCACGCCGCGCTGACCGCGGTGGTCACGCGTTGCCCCGAGCGCTGGCCGCTCGAGCTGTTTTGGGACGCCGCGGGGCAGGCCAACGAGATCGGCCGCGCGCAGGGCACCACGGCGGCGTTCAACGGTATCGTCCGGCAGCTCAAGCTGGCCGGGCGGCATGAGGACTGAGGGGCACGATGCCGGCGCCGGTACGGGCATCACGTCGGCGTCAACCAACGACGCCGTCGATCACGTTGGGCGGCGGCTAAGGACGCTCGAGCAGTGCGCGCTGCATCGCCGGACCATCCGCCTGACCTGTCCGGCGTGTCGTCGTGTCCGCCGATTTGATGCTATCCCGTTCTGGTGGCTGTTCGTGCGACGTGGGTGGGACGACGACCTGCCGCGTGCCATTGAGCGACTCTGCTGTGAGGCATGTCGCCGGGCTGGTCGAATCGTGCGTCCAACGTTCGTCGTCACGCGCGAGCAGCCCGAGGGCGAACAGCCGCCCTACCCGAGCGCACATGAGTGGAAGAGGGTTGTCTCGCGTTACCGGTCGTGATCGGATCGCCGGCAATGTGCAATCTCTACAATCTCAAGGTCGGCCGCCGGGAATACCTCGAGGCGCTCGCCGCGGTCGACGACCTAGGCAACGAATTCGAGGTAACCAAGGACTACGCCGCGCCGGGCAAACCCGGCTACATCGTCCGCGTCGATGACGGTCGTCGGGTCCTCAGCACGATGAAGTGGGGATTTCCTACGCGCAAACCCCGAAAGCGGCCTGCGCGCGAGGGCGAGATGCCGTTCCGTCACGACTGGTGGACCAACTGCCGCAACCTGACGAACAACATGTGGCGACCATGGCTGCTCAAGCCGGAGCACCGCTGTCTCGTCCCGTTCGAACGGTTCGCCGAGCCAAAAGCAGCCGCCGATCGGACGTCTTCGGGCGACACGAATTGGTGGTTCACCGTGTCCGATCAGACGGCGCCGTGCTTCGTTGGCGTGTGGAAGATCGATCAGGATCACGACCGGGTCTTTGCGTTCTGCACGACCGAGGCCAATCCGCTGGTTGCGCCAAAGCACCCGAAGGCGATGCCTGTGATCCTGATGCGAGAGGACCATGACCGATGGTTGACTGCGCCCATGGACGATGCGATCGGGCTGATCGGCTCGTACCCGTCCCAGCTTATGGAAGTCGTCTGACGATCTCAAATTTCGTCATCCCCCGTCCATCTACCACGCTTCTCCAAACCAGCCGCTCGTTCCTGGCGATTGTGCAGCGAAACAGGCTGACCGCTGCCAGCTCGCTGCTGCCCGTCAGTTCGCGAGTTGTCCGGTGGCTTTGCACAGCCGCGGCACGGCGTGACGTTAGTTCGCTCAATCTTCGGCATTGCGCCTAGTACCGCTCCTCATTTGATTGCGATGTCGGTTGTTCGTGGAAGCCGAAGAGGATGCGTTGTTGTCGCCAGTCTGTTGGCAGGTCGGCGAAGATCAACCGCCGCCGCGTCAGACCGTTAGGCTGGCATCCGTCGAATATCGCAGTTGCGATATCAGGCGCGAGATAGTTGAGTCGCAGCAGGCGTGCGAAATACGATGGCGTGCGATTGAACCTCCGGGCGAGCTCCGCCGGGGAGGCGCCGCGGTCGGCGAACACCGCGGCCTGAGCCCGGTGAGCCGACTTGAGCAGGTCGATCAGCCCTGGAAGCGGTCGACTGTTCCGGTCAGCATTGGCGGCCGCGATCGGCAGGGAGAAGCGGCGTTCGATCCGCGTTCCCGCCGACGGCATCGTCACTATATGTATCCGGTCGACCAGCTCACCGGGGATTCGCGGCCCACGCCGGAAAATGCTCGACCCGGACCAACCGAGGAAGCGCACCAGCTCGGACGTCCTAACCATCATCTTAACATCGTCACGCGACACTTCGACACGAGCCAAAAGGGCCTCGAGCCCTAGCCGGAGCCGGCGTTCATCCAGTCCGCCAAGTCGCCGCGCAGCGACGGGACCGGCATCGATCTGCGCCTCGATGTCGCCGTTCCACCGGCCAAGAGTCGCTACGGCTGCGGTCAGCGCGGAGTGATCACTAAGCAATGTCTGTAGACCGCTTACGACGAGGGCCTCGAGCGGACCTGCGCTGACCCGAAGCCGCTTCAAGCCGTGACGCGCCGCGCGTCGCGACTGGGCTGAGACATAGTATCGGTAGTTGGTCCCCTTCTTGGCACTGCAGTCGATAACCATCCGGCGACCGTCACCGTCGTGAAGCAAACCGAGCAGGACGTTGGGCGAGGGTTCGGGGATCGGCTTGACGGTTCGTCTATCCTCGCGGATCGCCTGCGCCCGGTCCCACAGTTCGCGTGGCACGACGGCCTGGTGGATCCCAGGAAACGAATCCCGGAGATGCGGTACGTCGCCGACATACCAGCGGCTTGCAAGCATGCCCCAGATCATGCCGCGGCTTACTGGTCCTCCGCCAGCAACGACCCCTTGGCGCGTCGTCCACTCCTTGGACTTTAATCCCGCGGCCTGCAGCTCAGCTACCAGCTGTTTGTAACAGCCGAGCTCGACGTAACGTTCAAACATGGCGAGAACCGTCGCCGCCTCGACCACATTGATTACCAGCTTGCCGTCGACGACATCGTAGCCAAACGGCGGCGGACCACCGGTCCAGTGCCCGCGGCGCTTCATCGCCGCAATCTTGTCGCGGACGCGGTCGCTGTGCATTTCGCGCTCAAACTGTGCAAACGTCAGCAGGATGTTGAGGACCAGTCGACCCATGCTGTCGGCGGTGTCAAACGCCTGTGTGACGCTGACAAAAGTCACCTGATACCGGTCGAAGAGCTCGATCAGCCGGACGAAATCGGCAAGGCTTCGCGTCAGCCGGTCGATCTTGTAGATGACGACGACATCGATCAGACCCTGCTCGATGTCGGCTATCAGGCGCTGGAGCGCCGGCCGCGCCAGCGTGCCGCCCGAGTAGCCGCCGTCGTCGTAGGCCGTCGGGAGCTCAAACCAACCATCGCAACAGTTCGACCGAATGTAGTTAGCGCACATCTCGCGCTGGCTCTCGAGCGTATTGAACTCGCGCTCGAGACCCGCGTCGACGCTCTTGCGGGTGTAGATGGCGCAGTTCCGTCGCCTCGCGACTGCAGCGGCTAAGTTGTCTTGAACCATCGGGCACCTCGTCGAAACAGTCAGCCGGTTTTGAGACTGACCCCAAACTAACCCATGCGGATGAAGATTTGGCGACTTTACGTTCTGCCTTTTTTGGTCCGCGTCAACTAATCGAGAGTCCCGGTATCTCCTCGCAGACGTAGAAGATACATTGCGGCTCGCCCAATTAAGGGCGGTCACAAGGTTGTGATCGCTCCAATTTCTGATAGAACAAATCGACGCGTCAGCCGGTTAGGGCGACGCGAAGCCCGGCAAACCTCGCCGCAGTGCGACTGTCGCGCACGTCGAGCCGCCAGCGACCACCCTCGTCGACGTATGGCGAACCGGTGGCCATCGACCACCAGCACGCTCGTCACGCTATGGTCGCTAGCGGCATTAGTGGCGGATCTCGCCGTCACGAACGCCGGTCAGTTGGCTGATCCGGTCAAGGATTGCGAGCCAAGCTCGGTGACCCGCTCGATCGTTTTCTGCTAGGAGCGCGTCGCACCGCAGTGCGGCGTGTGTCGCAGCGTCGTCGCCGTGCTGCGCGATCTCCTGGCGCGCGCACGCCCAGAGTTCCCAGTCAGTGAGAGCGGTCACTCTTGCCGACCAAACATGGTGCCCTCCTTCATCATCGCCGTGCGAACGACGCAATCAATCGCATTATTGACAAACATCGACCCCAAAGACGTTCTTTCCTACACCGCGAGGCGCGCGTAAACTGCCGGCCGGTTAGGGGATTACTGATGCTGCCAAGCGTTGGATTCGGGATGTCGCGCGTTCGGCGACGGCCGTCCCGCCTGCTATGGGCGATCCGCTGATGCCCGGTCGGCCCCGCATACACAACGAGCCCCGCGATGCTCGTCGCGCCGCGAACGCTCGCGCTGCGCAGCGGGCACGCAACTCGGGAATCATCCAACGCAGTGTCGCCCTGCCGACTGCGTAATGGTCGATCATCCGCGCGTCGCGGATGCCCGGCGAAACGTCCGACGCACAGACACTAGCGCGACTCCTTCAGGTCGCGAGTAGCCCTGCCTGACCCGATGACGGCGGTGCCATGCACTGATCGTCAGCGCCGGCGGCGTATTGCCCAGACGAGGCCCGAGAGGCTGGTGATTACCGCTGCGAGGCCAGCGAGAAACGTTCCATCAATGGTGATCATATGCGACTCCTTGCAGACGCACTGTTCCCGTTTTGTTTCGTGTAGGAAAATGATTTTTCGTGCGATCATTCCCAATGCGAGCAGAGTGCGAGCGCGCGCTCTTCGCTAGGGCCGGCCTTATGCACCCACGTCGATGAAACCTTAAAATCAGACAGTCGAGGAGCTACGCCGTCTCTAATTTACCGCCATCCGTTCACTGGCCACGATGTGCTCGCTCGCGTCCACAAACCTCAGTGGCAGAAGAACCGAGCAGCGCTCAAACTTCATTCCCTTTTGCGACCACGCCGCTCCCGGCTGTACCCGCGATGCTGTAGATCGCCGGCGGGCGTTGCGCTGCGACGTCGCATGCGCCGCAGCGCAATCCTGCTGCCTAAACGGAGGTGATGCGGATGACACCTACGAGGCTGCGACGGTGACGATCGCCGACTTGGTGCTGGTGCTTGCCATCGGCAGGCTGAATCGGCTGAAGGCTGATCTAGCGGGTTGGGGAGTCTGGGGGGGCTTCCCGCCCCTTAGAGGTGACCCCAGCTGTCGAAAGGAGGGCGAACGCTCTTTCATCCCACAGACCTCGCGACGCCGACCACCGATGCAATAAATATACCATCGCGTAGCAATAGACATTCAGGCCGAGCCTTCGCACTTACCTAACTGACCACCGGTAGCGGCAGTTCGAACTCGCCGCCAGAAGTCGTCGCTGTCGAATCGGCCATTTTGCGTAAAACTGATAGCAGCCGCGACGTCGAAAATGACGTTGGCCAGACCTGCGCTCCTCGACGCTGTCGGATCATCGACAATCTCTGCCAACGACCGGTCACCGTGTACGCCCTGTAGAGCGATTAGGCGGGCGATAATCGCGGGCCCCTTGTTTCCGAAGGCCGCGTCCACGACGGCCAGACCGCGGCTCGAAGGGTCGTCCTGGAAGTTGGTCACCCCGCCGCCGGCAGGATGACTATGCTTCGTCTTGCCGGAGCTGGATGCCAGCGACGCGACTTCACTGGTTTGCGTGGCGGATATCGCGAGACGAAGGGCTTCCTGTAGTTCTTCACCCGAAACAGGTTGATAAGCGTTACGATCGGTCATGGGCGCTCCGCACGCATTCTTAATCGCACTTTAATCCTTTGGCGATCTAGACGACAAGCCTCGCCATAACGCTTGGTCGACGCTTGCGCACGTTACGCCGAGCCTAACGACCACCGACAAATATCGTACTTAACAGGTTATAAACAGACATTTGTTAACAGAAATTTGACAATCCGCTTCTTATCCTATGTTGCTGATCATAATTTAGTATGTAGTTGATTTAATCATGAGATGGACTGCGAGCCGGAAGGCTGAAATCTTACGACAGCTTGGGTCTGAAGAGCTGACCGTCCGACAAGCGATTGAGAAGTATGCGTTGAGCGAGCAGGAAATTGCGCTGTGGCGCCGCGCCGTGCAAGCTGCGGGTGTTCACGCTCTGAGAACCACGAGAATACAAAACTACCGTGAGGTCTTTGAAGACTACGACCAGCAAGGTAAATAGCGGGATTCCCTTACCGCAGGCCTGATTGTCTTTGCCTTAGTCGCTGTCACGAGGTTCCGTTACAGGCAGTCGGCTGCACCGTTGGCGACCGCAGCGAGACCTATCGTCAGCTGGAGCGTACAGGTCCGGGAAGCGTCTTTCCCGCCATGGCATCCGCCATCCAGTCAACCACCGCTGCGAGCGCTTCCTTAGCTCGCGCACCGCCTTTCCGCGCTTCGCCGAAAATGGCGAGCTGGCGATCGGCGTTTGTGTCCTTTCTGGCGATAACTCGAGTCTGCGCGAGTTCGGCTGCACAGCCGAGCGCCTCGGCGTCTGGCGCAATATCATCGAGGATCACATCGAGGAGTTGGGCGAAGGCTTCACGGTGCCGGTCTCGTCGGGGAACCTGGCGTGAACGTTACCCGCAGGACACGGTTGCTAATTTCGATGTTGTGGCGGGTGATCCCTCTACCGCCCTGAAAGGCGGTCGACATCAGATGGTCTGACCCAGGCAGTGCAGCAAACGATTAGCCGGCATAAATGACGTACGCGATCATCGGTGCATCTCGAGGGACGGATGGCCATAACTATTAACTAACTTTTTGCTTGTCCCGGCAGAACGCACACCTTAGTAGAGCCTTAACGAACCGTTAACCTCTATCTAGGATGCGTAAATGGCCATCAAAGCGCAGATCACCAACGTCGGCGGCGTCCCCGAGCCGGCGAGCTGGGCGAAGATGCTCGCCGGGTTCGTGCTCGTTGGTGCCGCCAACCGCGGATGGCGCGGCACTCTAATAAGGGTCGCTGCCTAATTGACGACCTGAATCGCCTCAATTCCCGCCCTCCATCTTGAACGAGTCCGTCGTGATCAAAGCCAAGCTCCTCGCTATGTGCGTTTGCCCGGCGCTCGCCGCGCCGCCGACGATCATTGCGGCTCATGCGCCACTGCGTCACGCCGTGGCTCATCTCATGCACCGCGCCGCGGCCAAGCTCGACCATGGCGTACCAATGGAAAAGTCTGGTGTCGTGGCGACGCCGTCGCCACCGGCGGCGCGGTCGTTGCTTCCATGCTCACCATCTGCTGGCGGTGGTAATGGCGGCTTACCGATAACCGGTGGGAGCTCGATCGGGGGTGGGGGACTTGCGCTTACTTCCGCGCCCTCGGGAGGGACTTCTTTTGGCGGCGGCGGCGGCGGCGGTGGTGGTGGCTTTGACGGTGGCAGCGGCGGCGGTGGTGGCAGCGGCAGCGGCGGCGGTGGTGTGCCGGCGAGCGGTGGCCTTGGCGTCGGTGGCTCCGCTGGCAATACGCCCGGTGGCAGTGGCCCGCTCGGCAATTTGCCCGGATCGAGCACCGAAGCGCCGATCGGTGCTACAACCGGCGGCGGCGATTTACCTTTGCCGCCGCCCGGCCACGCGCCGGTCATGCCGGGTGGCAACTCGCCGTCCGCGCCGACACCCGTCAGCGGCGCGCCCGAACCGGCAGCTTGGGCATTCCTCGTCGTCGGCTTCGGTTTCGTCGGTGCGATGGCACGCCGCGACCAGCATCGTTCTTCGCTCCCTGCGGTAGGTATCCGATCATGATCAGAGCCAAACTCCTCGCCATGTGCGTCTGTCCGACGATCGCGGCCCCGCCGGCTATCTTGGCGGTCAGCCCGCCGGCACGATATGCCGTGGCGCACGTCCTGCATCACGCCGCTCGGCGGCTTGATCATGGTGTCCCGCCCGTCGTCGCGGTGCCGGCGATCGCGGTCGCTCCCGCGCCGCCGCCCTGTCCTCCCGCGATCGCATTGTCCGCTTCAGCCGCTACGCAACTCGCGCCGAGCCTGTCTCCAGCCTCGGACGCGCGCAGCGAGATCGGGGCGATCGCCAAGTCGTCATCTGAACGCAACCTCAGCGATGCACCATCGTGGTCGAGCCTGGCGAGCCGCTACTCGACGACGGCGCGGCTCCCCATCGTCGAGCTGGCGACAGCCGATGCGATCTCTTCGCCTGCACGCCCGCCAGCCGATCGATAACTGGTCTGGAAGCAGCACACCCCCGCTTCCGGCCCGTCCTGTCGACCCAAGGTCGCATGGGCCGTCACCAGAAAGGTAGAGCGCGCTATGGCCAGTCTCGATTTGATCTTCGCCGCTCTCGCCGATCCCACGCGTCGGGCGGTGCTCGAGCGCCTGTCCGACGGCGACGCTACCATCGGCGAATTGTCGCGACCGTTTCCGATCTCCCCGCCCGCAGTGTCGCACCATCTCAAGATCCTCGGGGTGGCGGGACTCGTCGAGCGCACCCGCGCGGGCCAACACATCCGGCTACGTCTCCAGCCCGAAGCCTTCGCGCAAGTATTGGCGTGGCTGGCGGCACGAGGCTAGATCAGTAATCCGATCCCCTTGCTCGGAACGCCGACGGTGGGCTGAAAGCCGCAATGACCGATGTTTGTCGCGCACCGAGCGCTACGAAGACTGCGCGCGGTGTGTCCGCCACAGCCCTATCTGACAAACCTCGGAGATCGACCGGGTATGCTGTAGCGCACACCCCATTCGCGGTCGTTCAGCGCCGTTTTGTCCGCTCCCAAAGCCGGACGCTGGTTCAGCTACTTCGTTGGCAAGACTGAGCCGATCGCAGTGGTCGGGATTTCCACTAACTGGTGGCCGCAAGAATAACGGCGACGGTTTCGTCGGGCATGTCCCACGCGGGGAAATGGCCGCTGGATTTGAACCAATGCAGGTCGGCCGAGGAGAAAGCGGCCATGGCACGGGTCGCCTGCCGCGGCAGGCATAGATGGTCGTGTCGACCCCAACCGATCACGATGCGCCCGGTCGACGCAGCAGCAGGACCGCTCTGCTCGGGCCCAGCGGCCAGATCGGCGACCAGCGCATCGAACGTCGGCGTGGTGCTAAGCCCGGTCAGTTCGGTTGCTATGGTCTGCGGATCGAGCGCCCAAGGGCGCGCCGATAGCTGCGCGAGCAGCGCCGTGCGCGATGCGACGTTCCGGCTCAGCGTCGGCAAGGCGGGTCGGATCGCCCGCAGCAGGCGCCCGGAAAGGCCGATGGTGATCTTGAAGAAGGTCCGCTCCCAGCCGCGCCAAAATCCGCCCGGGTCGAGTGCGACGACATTGCCGACGCTACCTCGTCGAGCAAGTTCGAGAACGATGCGCGCGCCCATCGAGCTGCCGACGACGTCGATCCCCGTCAGGCCATTGTCGGCGATGTAGCGTTCGACGCTCCCGACCAAGCCATCAAAGGTCCCGCTATCGCGTTCGGCTGGCGTCGCCCCATGCCCGGGGAGATCGATGGCGATTACGGTCCGGCTCGTGCTGAGCGGATCGAGGATCGTGCTCCACGATTGCCAGCTTCCGCCGAGACCGTGAACGAGGAGCAGCTTGCGGCCCTTGCCGCGTGTAATCTGATGCACTTCAAGCGGTCCTCGGTATCCAAGACCGTTGAACCATCGGGATCCGGTCGCGGGGCCGGCGACCAGCTCAAGCCCTCCAGTAGTTCGCTCACAGCATCTCGAGCGTGCGCCGTCCACGCGGCGGCGGGAAGGCGACCTCGAGATCGGCGAGGTCTTCGTCAGCGAGGACGAGGTCGGCCGCCGCCCGGTTCTCGCGGACATGTGCCACCGACCCGGCCTTGGGGATCGCGATTATCCCGTCGCGACGCAGCGTCCAGGCGAGTGCGACCTGCGCCGGGGCTACTCCGCACTGCGTTGCGATCGCGGCGAGGCGTTCGTCTCGGACAAGCCGGCCCTGCTCGACCGGGCTGTACGCCATCGTCGCCATCCCGCGTTCTGCTAGCCACGGCAGCAAGTCGAGCTCGGGGCCGCGGCGGGTGAGGTTGTAGAGGATCTGGTCGGCCGCACAGCTGGTTCCGCCGGCAGCGACGAGCTCGGCCATGTCGTCGGTGTCGAGGTTGCTGACCCCCCAATGGCGGATGTGTCCCGAAGTCTGCAGCCGTCCCATCGCTTCGACCGTCTCTGCGAGCGGCACCGAGCCGCGCCAGTGAAGCAGGTAGAGGTCGATCCGGTCGGTCGCCAGCCGCTTGAGACTGGCCTCGCAGGCCCGTCGCAGGCGGTCGCGCGACGCGTTTTGCGGATAGGCCTTGCTGATCAGAAACACCTGATCGCGGATGCCCGCGACCGCCTCGCCGACGAGCGTTTCGGCCGCACCGTCGGCGTACATCTCGGCGGTGTCGATGAGCGTCATGCCGAGGTCGACGCCAGCGCGCAGTGCCGCCACCTCCTCAGCCCGCTGGCCCACACGCTCGGCCATCTTCCACGTGCCTTGGCCGAGGGCGGGAACGGTGTCCCCGCCCCGCAACGTCACCGTCTTCATACTTGCTCCGCTCCGCGTCTTCCGTTTCGCCGACAAGCAACGCACCGCCATGGATCATGGTTCGCATCCAAGCGTGCAGGTGTCAGCGGCGCAGGCGCGGATAGGTGACCCAAAGCCTACATCAAGTGTCAAAGTTGAGCGGGAGCACACCGGCAGGTTCGAGTCGGCGGGGACCCCAATTCCGGCCGTTCGCGTCACTCCCGCAGAGTTCCGAAATCAGACGCTCGTTCACCTCGCCAGGACGGCTGCCTCGAATACCACAAGGCGACTGCTGAGCGGCGCGAAAAGAGGCCCGCTGTGACGACACGCCCGGCGCATCGCGCCCCGACCATGTTTATGAGCGGGCGGTGCATGCGATTCATCCCGATCCGATCCGGCCCGGCGAGGAGAGCGTCTGGGACTACCCGCGCCCGGCGATCGCGCAGCCGAACGGGCGGCATGTCCGCATCGAGCATCGCGGCACGGTCGTTGCCGACACTCGCGTTGCGTTCCGCGTTCTCGAGATCAGCCACCCGGCGGGCTGGTATCTGCCGCCGGGGAGCATCGCCACAGGCGCGCTGCTGCCGTACGAGCAACGATCGTTTTGCGAGTGGAAGGGCGTCGCCGTCTACTGGCACCTCGCCGTCGGCGGCGAGGTGCTGCACGACGTCGCGTGGAGCTATCCGACACCGACCGCCGCCTTCGCCGGGATGGTCGACCACGTCGCCTTCTACGCCGCGTCGCTTGATCGCTGCACCGTCGACGGCGAGGTCGTACGTCCTCAGGCCGGAGGCTTCTACGGCGGCTGGATCACCGCCGACCTTGGCGGACCGTTCAAGGGCGCGCCGGGGAGTGCGGGGTGGTGAGCGGCGGGTTGCCGGCGGCGCTGGCCAAATGGCGCGAGGCGCCGCGAGCGCGACGGCTGAATGATCGCGCGGTCGGCGAAGGCGGCTATGTCCTCTGCTGGCTGCAGCAGGCGTTGCGCGCCGACGACAACCCGGTGGTCGACGCAGCCATCCGGCTCGGCAATGCGCTCGGGCTGCCGGTGCTGGTCTATCACGGCGTCCGCGAGGACTATCCCTATGCGTCCGACCGGCTGCACCGCTTCATCCTCGGCGCGAGCCGCGACCTCAAGCGCGACGCCGACGCGCGCGGTCTCGCCTGCGTTCAGTACGTCGATCGCGCGGACAAGCGTGAGAAGGGGCTCGTCCACCGGCTTGGCGCGGGCGCCGCGGCGATCGTTGTCGACGACCAGTCGGTGTTCGTCGCCCGCGCCCAAGCCGCGAGCGTCGCGGCGCGCGCTTCGGTCGCCGTATTCGCGGTCGAAGCCGCCTGCCTCGTTCCGCCGGCGGTGATCGGCGCCGGCATCGGCAGCCGGACCGGCTACGGCCGTGCGCGCCGCACCGTGGTCCGGTCGGCCTCGCGGCCCTCCAAGCCCGGCTCCGCGAAGTGGGCAAAGCCCGTCTCTTCGGTGGCGCCGGCGTTGACCGCCT
>NZ_CAHJWW010000047.1 GCF_903643035.1 Sphingomonas bacterium
GCCGACGAGGAGGTGTTCGAGATGAACAACGGCTGCATCTGCTGCACCGTGCGCGGCGACCTGATCCGCATCATCGAGGGGCTGATGAAGCGCAAGGACAGCTTCGACGCGATCGTGATCGAGACTACCGGACTGGCCGATCCGGCGCCGGTGGCGCAGACCTTCTTCGTCGACAACGACGTGCGCGCGCGCGCCAGCCTCGACGCGATCGTGACGGTGGTCGACGCGCGCCACGTCACGGCGCGGCTGGAGGACAGTCACGAGGCGGAGGAGCAGATCGCGTTCGCCGACGTCATCCTGCTCAACAAGACCGACTTGGTCGACGCGCAGCAGCTGGAGGAGGTGCGCCAGCGCGTCCGCTCGATCAACGCCCACGCCAGGCTGCACGAGACGCGGAACTGCGTCGTGCCGCTGGAGGAGGTGCTGGAGCGCGGTGCGTTCGACCTCGACCGGATCCTGGAGATCGAGCCCGGTTTCCTCGGCGAGGACGATCACGAGCACGACGCCTCCATCGCCTCGGTGTCGTTGAGTTCGGAGGCGGCGATCCGGCCCGAGCTGTTCATGCCGTGGCTGCGCCAGCTGACCGCGCAGCAGGGTCAGGACATCCTGCGCCTGAAGGGCATACTGTCCTTCCCCGGCGAGGAGCGGCGATACGTGGTGCAGGGCGTCCACATGCTGCTCGACGGCGATCACCAGCGCGACTGGAAGCCGGGCGAGGAGCGGACCAGCCGGATGGTGTTCATTGGCCGCAATCTCGACGCGCCCGCATTGCAGCGGGCGTTCGCGGACTGCGCGGTGCGCGCCCGCTGATGGCGACCCTGGCGAGCGGGGGGCGGGCTGGCGGGGTGCTGGCGGGCGAGGCGCTGGTCCACCGCCACGGCCGCCACCTCGCGGTCGACGCGGAGGCGACCGCGATCCTGTGGCTCGGCACGACCGCGGCGGTGACGCTGGGGGACGGAAGCGTCTGTTGGATTGGCGATGGAGGCGATGGAGGCGGTGGCGGCGAGGTGGCGAGGGTCGACGTCCATGCCGGCGCGATCCTGTCGGCCTGCCGCCACCCCGACGGCACGGCGATCGTGACCGGCGGTGACGATGGCCGCGTCTGCCGTGTGGCTCACGATGGCGACGTTATCGAGATGGCCCGCGAGCCCAGATGGGTGGACCATCTCGTCGCCAGCGCCGCTTCCGGGCTGATCGTCGCGGGGATCGGACGCGAGGCGGTGGTATGGGCCAGGGGCGCGGCGCTGTCCTCGCACCGCTATGCGGTCGGCTCGACGGTCGGCGGGCTGGCGCTCGACGGCAAGGGCAGGCGGCTGGCGATCGCGCACTACAACGGCGCCACGCTGCTCTACGCCAGCAATCCCGACAGCGGCCGGAACGTCCTCGACTGGGTCGGGTCGCATCTTGCCTGCACGATGAGTGCGGACGGCCGTTACCTCGTCACCGCGTTGCAGGAGACGGGGCTCCACGGGTGGCAGTTGCCCGAGGTGCGCGACATGCGGATGTCGGGCTACGCCGCCAAGACGCGCAGCTTCGCCTGGGACCGGCGCGGCAGGTGGCTGGCGACGGGCGGCGACGCAAGGGTGATCCTGTGGCCGTTCGACGGCAGGAACGGGCCGATGGGCAAGGCGCCGACGATGCGCGCCGAGCGCAAGAAGGCGATCGTCACCCGCGTCGCCTTCCACCCGCGCGACGACCTGCTCGCGGTCGGCTTCAGCGACGGCGTGGTCGAGCTGGCGCGGCTCGCCGATGATCGGGTGCTGTCGATCGACGACGAGGGCGCGCCGATCACCGCGCTCGCCTGGAACGATGCCGGCACGAGGCTGAGCTGGGGCGACGAGGACGGCCGTGTCGGCATCCTTGACATGGAGATGCGCGCCAGGGACACGGGGGCGTGAAGAGCCCCTGTGTCGAGGTGTGCCGCTTCGACGGCCGCACCGGCTGGTGCGTCGCCTGCGGCCGCAGCCTCGAGGAGTGCCGCGTGTGGCGCAAGGCGTCGCGTCCGCGACTGTTGAAGATCAGCGCCGAGCTGCCGCGCCGCCTCGCCCGGCTGGCTGCACGCGGCGTCGTGGCGGAGGACGTGGCGTGACCGACGCCGCGCTGCCGACGCTTGGCCTGATGTTCGTGCTCGGCCTGCGCCACGGGCTCGATCCCGACCATGTCGCCGTGATCGACAACATCGTGTTCCGCATGGTCGACGAGCGGCCGCGCCTGTCGTGCTGGACGGGCACGATGTTCGCGGCCGGGCACAGCCTGGCCGTCGCCGCCGTCGCGCTGGGCGTGTCGGTCGCCTCCGGGTGGTTCACGCTCCCGGTCTGGAGCGGGACGGTGATCGACGCGATGGTCGTGTCGCTGCTGCTGCTGGTGGGCACGCTGAACCTCGCAGCGCTGTCGCGGCCCGGCGACTATGTGCCGGTCGGCTGGCGGGCGCGACTGGTGCCGGCGTCGTTGCGCATGAGCACGCATCCGCTGGCGGTCGTGGCCGTCGGCGTCGTGTTCGGGCTGGTCTTCGACACCGCGACCCAGGCGGCGGCATGGGGGGCGGCGGCGACCACGCGGGGCGGCATCGCCGCCGCCGCGGCGATCGCGCTCGCCTTCGCGACCGGGATGGTCCTCGCCGATACGCTGGACAGCCAGATCGTCAGCCGTCTGCTGCGTACCGCGCGCTTTGGCAGCGGCGCCGTCCGCCGCTATCGCCGTGCTGTCGGCTGGCTGATCGTCGCGCTGTCCTACGGCATGGCGGCGCTCGCGGTGCTGGAGTCGAGCGGGGTAGGACTTGGTATCGACGATGCGAGCTTCACCGTGATCGGCGTCGCCTCCGCATTGACCGTCACCGCGTTGCTGGTGGAAGCGAACCGGCGGAACAGATCGGCTGTCGCGATGCGTCGATCGTCGTAGAAGACAAGGTACTCCGGCGGCGGCAAGCCGGCACGATCGTCGGGCGCGTCCCTGGTTCCCCCAGCCGTCCGCAGCATAGCTGCTGAGGTCGTGGCAACCGCAACTGCTCGCTTCGTGCGCCCGTGCTCTTCGGTCGGGAATGGTGCCCAGAAGAGGACTCGAACCTCCACGGCCTTGCGACCGCCAGCACCTGAAGCTGGTGCGTCTACCAATTCCGCCATCTGGGCACGGGGTAGGTCGGCGCCTCTAGGGGAGGGGGCGATGGGCTGTCAACCGGCGTGTGGCGGCGGCTTGTCAACGGTGGCCTCGGGGGGCAAGGGCGGCATATCTCGAAGGGCGACGGGCGCATGAAGAACAAGCTGGTGACGCTGATCGGCGGCGGGGGGTTCCTTGGCCGCTATGTCGCGCAGGCGCTGATGCGGGGTGGCGCGCGTGTGCGGATCGCGCAGCGCGATCCCCGCCAAGCCTATTTCCTGCGCACGCAGGGCGGTCTGGGTCAGACGCAGTTCGCGGGCGTCGACGCTGGCCGACCCGATACGATCCTGCGTGCGGTCCAGGGCAGCGACGCGGTGGTGAACCTGGTCGGCACGTTCGCGACCGGCAGCATGCAGGCACTTCATGTCGAGGGCGCGCGGGCGGTGGCCAGGGCAGCGGCGCAGGTGGGGGTCGACGCGCTGGTGCACATTTCCGCGATCGGCGCCGATCCTGCCGGTCCGTCGGTCTATGCGCGCACCAAGGCGGATGGCGAGGCGGCCGTGTACGACGCCTTTCCGCGCGCGACGATCCTGCGCCCGTCGGTGGTGTTCGGACCCGAGGACCAGTTCCTGAACCGCTTCGCCCGCATGATCGAGACGCTGCCCGTGGTGCCGGTCCTGCGCGGGCCGGCGCGCTTCCAGCCGGTGTATGTCGCCGATGTCGCGGAGGCGGTGCTCGCCGCCCTGTCGAGCCCGGACCGGTTCGGTGGCACGACGTTCGAACTGGGTGGACCGGACGTTGTCACGATGATCGGCCTGCAACGCTGGATCGCCGCGCAGATCGACCGCAAGCCGCGCTTCCTGGAGCTGCCCGACATCGCCGGATCGCTGATCGCGAGCCTTCCCGGCTCGCCGATCGGGCGCGACCAGTGGCTGATGCTACAGCGCGATACGGTCGCGACCGGCAGTCACGGTCTGGACGAACTGGGCGTTGCGCCGACCGCGATGGCCGCTGTGGCACCGGGCTGGCTGGTCCGTTATCACAAGGCGGGGCGGTTCGGCGTCCGCGCCGCGATCGAGGCATGATGACGCCGGAAAGGCGCGCATAAGGGGAACGACGTGAGTGACTGGCTGACCGTCCTGATCCTCGGCATTGTCGAGGGCGTTACCGAGTTCCTGCCCGTATCTTCCACCGGCCATCTCATACTGGCCGGCGCCCTGCTCGGCTATGACGAGAAGTATTGGAAGGTCTTCAACGTCGTTATCCAGCTCGGCGCCATCCTGGCGATCGTCGCGCTGTACTGGCGGACGTTCTGGACGGTGATCCTGGGCCTGCTGCGCCGTGAGGCGGGCGCGGTTCGCTTCACCCGCAACATCCTGGTCGCCTTCCTGCCGGCGGCGGTAATCGGGCTGGCTCTGCACAGGCAGGTCGAGGTGCTGCTGGGAAAGCCGTTGGTGGTCGCGGTGGCGCTGATCGCCGGCGGTGTTGCGATCCTGGCGATCGAGCGGCTGGCCAGGCCCGGTGATATCCGCGGGGTGGCGGAGGTGCCGCTGACGACTGCGGTCGGCATCGGCTTCATCCAGTGCCTGGCGATGGTGCCCGGTGTCAGTCGATCGGGAGCGACGATCCTGGGGGCGCTTAGCCTTGGCGTCGAGCGGCGGACCGCCGCGGAGTTCTCGTTCTTTCTCGCCATCCCGACGATGCTAGGAGCGAGCGCGCTGGAGATCGTGAAGAACCGGCACGAGCTGGCAGCGACAGGCAGCGTCGGACTGTCGCCAATCCTGTTCGGCGCCAGTGTCGCCTTTGTCGTCGCGTTGATCGTCGTGCGCGGCTTTGTCTCGTTGGTCAGCCGGCACGGCTTCGGCCCGTTCGCCTGGTATCGGATCGTAGCAGGCATCGCCGCGCTACTCTGGCTGCAATAGTGCCGAATTGGGCATATTTCATGGACCGCCGTTTGGAAAATCTGGATGACTAAACGAACTACTGCCGTATATGTCAGTAGAGCTTACTTGTCTTTGGTTTAGGCGGGCAGTACCGACAGTCAAGCCTCATGCTTGGAGTTCGGACCGTGGCAGTCGAGTCGATGCTGAAGTTCGTGTCCCGCGAACAGGCATATCCTTCCAAGCGTGCACCCGATGCGCGGGCCGAGGATTTTCGCGAAATCGCGGACCGTTATGCCACGCCGTCGGCCGAGGACCAGGCAGCCCGCTGCTCGCAATGCGGCGTGCCTTATTGCTCGGTGCATTGCCCGTTGCAGAACCACATCCCCGACTGGCTGCGGCTGACCGCCGAAGGCCGCATTCGCGAGGCTTATGAGCTGTCCAACGCGACTTCGACGATGCCCGAGATCTGTGGTCGCATCTGTCCGCAGGACCGGTTGTGCGAGGGCAATTGCGTCATCGAGTTCTCCGGCCACGGCGCCGTGACGATCGGCTCGGTCGAGAAGTTCATCACCGATACCGCTTGGGAACAGGGCTGGGTCGAGCCGTTGATACCTAGTCGCCCGCGCGGGCAATCCGTCGGCGTGATCGGAGCCGGTCCGGCCGGACTGACCGCGGCCGAGTATCTCCGCGGTAACGGCTACGACGTCCACGTCTACGATCGGCACGACCGCGCGGGCGGGCTGCTGACCTACGGCATTCCCGGCTTCAAGCTGGAGAAGCCGGTCGTGATGCGCCGGGTCGAGCGGCTGGCGGCGGCGGGAATCGTCTTTCATCCGGGGTTCGAGGTCGGGCGCGACGCGACGCTGGATACGTTGCGTGCCCGTCACGACGCATTGCTCGTGGCGACCGGTGTGTATCGCGCGCGGCGGGTCGATATACCCGGCGTCGAGGCGAAGGGCGTCGTCGCGGCGCTCGACTATCTCACCACCTCGAACCGCAAGGGCTTTGGCGATGCGGTGCCGGCATTCGACGACGGCTCGCTCGATGCGGCCGGCAAGCGGGTCGTCGTGATCGGCGGAGGCGACACGGCGATGGACTGCGTGCGCACCGCGATCCGCCAGGGCGCGGCGTCCGTCACCTGCCTCTACCGCCGCGACCGCGCCAACATGCCCGGCAGCCGGCGCGAGGTGGCAAACGCGGAAGAGGAGGGCGCGCGGTTCGTATGGCTCGCCGCCCCCAACGCGATCGAGACCGACGCTGGCGGACAGGTGACGGGCGTGCGCATCAACCGCATGCGGTTGGGCGTCCCCGATGCGACCGGCCGTCGCGCGCCCGAGCGTGATCCGGGTGGCGAGGAGACCCATACCGCCGACCTCGTCGTCCAGGCGCTGGGCTTCGAAGCGGAGGAACTGCCCCTGTTGTGGGACGCGCCCGCACTACCCGTCACCCGCTGGGGCACGGTGCTGGTCGATGCGCGCACGCTGATGACGGGCATGGACGGCGTATTCGCCGCCGGCGACATCGTACGCGGCGCGAGCCTGGTGGTGTGGGCGATCCGCGACGGCCGCGACGTGGCGGCGTCGATGCATAGGTGGCTTAAGGCAAAGGCGATGGCAGGCGAGCGGAAGGCGGCGTGAGGTTGAGCGGCGGCTAGGCCCGGGCCATCGAGATGGCGGCAGGCCAAGCGTTCAGCCCCGACCCGATCGTCCGCCGGTTCGAAAGCAGGACCTGTGACGCCGCGTGGGGTCGTTATTACCACCGATCTCATGGCGCAGGCGCAGAGCCTGAACCGCTTATGATTGATCCGCCGGCAACGCTGACCGGCACGCATCGGACGTTGACTCACTTCCGTATTCAGGAGCTGTTGCCATGATCGACCAGCGCGACCGCCTCGCCCGTAAGGGCATGTACCGGCCCGAGTTCGAGTCCGACGCGTGCGGCGTGGGCCTCGTCGCCGCCACCGACGGCAAGGCGAGCCGACGCGTTGTCCAATCCGCAATCGATGCGTTGAAGGCGGTGTGGCATCGCGGCGCGGTCGATGCGGATGGCAAGACCGGTGACGGCGCTGGGGTGCACGTCGATCTGCCGCATGCCTTCTTCGACGACGCGATCGCCGCGTCGGGGCACAAGCCCAGGCCGGGTCGGCTCGCGGTCGGCATGATCTTCCTGCCGCGCACGGATCTCGGCGCGCAGGAGACGTGCCGTACGATCGTCGAGAGTGCCGTGATCGAGGCGGGATATGCCATCTATGGCTGGCGGCAGGTGCCGGTCGACGTCTCGGTGATCGGTTTGAAAGCGCAGGCGACGCGGCCGGAGATCGAGCAGCTGCTGATTGCCGGCTCCGACGAAGTCGATGACCGTGAGTTCGAGAAGCAGCTCTACCTCGTCCGTCGCCGGATCGAGAAGCGCGTGATCGCCGCGCAGATCCAGGGCTTCTACGTCTGCTCGCTGTCGTGCAGGTCGATAGTGTACAAGGGGCTGTTCCTCGCCGAGAGTCTGTCGATCTTCTATCCCGATCTGCAGGACGAGCGGTTCAAGAGTCGGGTAGCGATCTTCCACCAGCGGTATTCCACCAACACTTTCCCGCAATGGTGGCTGGCGCAGCCGTTCCGCTGCCTCGCGCACAACGGAGAGATCAACACCATCCGCGGCAATCGCAACTGGATGCTTTCCCATGAGATCCGCATGGCGAGCATCGCATTCGGCGAACATTGCGAGGACATCAAGCCGGTGATACCCGCTGGCGCCTCCGATACCGCCGCGCTCGACGCCGTGTTCGAGGCGATCTGCCGTTCGGGCCGCGACGCGCCCACGGCCAAGCTGATGCTGGTGCCCGAGTCCGCCGCCGACGACATGCCGCGCGACCACGTCGCCATGTACCAGTATCTCGCCAGCGTCATGGAGCCGTGGGACGGGCCGGCGGCGCTCGCGATGACCGACGGGCGCTGGGCCGTGGCCGGCATGGACCGCAACGCGTTGCGTCCCTTGCGCTACGTCCGCACCAGCGACGGCCTGCTGATCGTCGGGTCGGAGAGCGGCATGGTTCCAGTGCCCGAGGAGACCATCGTCACCAAAGGGCGGCTGGGGCCTGGGCAGATGATTGCGGTCGACCTGATCGAGGGTGTCGTGTTCGACGATCGCGCGGTAAAGGACCGGATCGCGGGTGAGCAGGATTATGCCGCCATGATCGGCGGGTTCCTGACCGAGGCCGACCTGCCGGGTGCCGGCGACGACGTCATCGTCCGCTACTCGCGCGCCGACCTGGCCCGCCGTCAGGTCGCGGCCGGGCAGACGCTGGAGGACATGGAGCTGATCCTGGCGCCGATGGTGGAGGGTGCAAAGGAGGCGGTCGGCTCGATGGGCGACGACACGCCGCTCGCGGTGATCTCCGACAAGCCGCGCCTGATCAGCCAGTTCTTCCGCCAGAACTTCAGCCAGGTCACCAACCCGCCGATCGACTCGCTTCGCGAGCGGCACGTGATGTCGCTCAAGACCCGATTCGGCAATCTCGCCAACATCCTTGACGTTCGCGACAGCCGCGAGCGGGTGCTGGTACTCGACTCGCCGGTGCTGACGGGCGAGAGCTGGGCACGGCTCCGCGCGCACTTCGGGACCAGTGCGGCGGAGATCGACTGCACGTTCGAGGCGGGCGGCGGCCCGGAGAAGCTGCGCGCCGCGATTCAGCGGATCCGCAACGAGGCCGAGCAGGCGGTACGGCGCGGGCATAGCGAACTGTTCCTGACCGACGAGGCTACGGGCGAGACCCGCGTCGGCATCGCCGGCGTGCTGGCGACGGCGGCGGTGCACACGCATCTCGTCCGCAAGGGGCTGCGCTCCTATGCATCGGTCAACGTCCGCACCGCTGAGTGCCTCGACACGCATTACTATGCGGTGCTGATCGGGGTCGGCGCGACGACGGTGAACGCCTATCTCGCCGAGGCGGCGATCGCGGATCGCCACGCGCGCGGCCTGTTTGGCGAACTGACCCTGGACCAGTGCCTCACGCGCCACCGTACGGCGGTCGAGGAGGGATTGCTCAAGATCATCTCGAAAATGGGGATCGCGGTGATCTCGTCATATCGTGGCGGGTACAATTTCGAGGCCGTCGGCCTCAGCCGCGCGCTGGTCAACGACCTGTTCCCTGGCATGCCCGCCAAGATCAGCGGCGAGGGCTACGTCTCGCTGCACCTCAACTCGACGCTGCGCCACGATGCTGCGTTCGACGCCGGTGTCGCCACCTTGCCCGTCGGCGGCTTCTACCGCCAGCGGGCAGGTGGCGAGGAGCATGCCTATTCGGCGCAGCTGATGCACCTGCTCCAGGCCGCGGTCGCGACCGACAGCTACACGCAGTACATGCAGTTCAGCCGCGGCGTGTCCGACCTGCCGCCGGTGTACCTGCGCGACCTGCTCCAGTTCCGCTTTCCCGCGGAGCCGGTCGCAATCGACCAGGTCGAGGCGATAACCGAGATCCGCAAGCGGTTCATCACGCCCGGCATGTCGCTCGGCGCTCTGGGGCCGGAAGCGCATGAGACGCTGGCAATCGCGATGAACCGCATCGGCGCCAAGGCGGTGTCGGGAGAGGGTGGCGAGGCGCGAGAGCGCTATGCGCCCTATGAAAATGGCGACAACGCTAATTCGACGATCAAGCAGATCGCGTCGGGCCGGTTCGGCGTGACGGCGGAGTATCTGAACGCCTGCGAAGAGATCGAGATCAAGGTGGCGCAGGGCGCAAAGCCCGGTGAGGGCGGCCAGCTACCCGGGTTCAAGGTGACCGAGTTCATCGCTCGGCTGCGCCACGCGACACCGGGCGTGACGCTCATCAGCCCGCCTCCGCACCACGACATCTATTCGATCGAGGACCTCGCGCAGCTCATCTACGACTGCAAGCAGATCAACCCGCGCGCGCGGGTGTGCGTGAAGCTTGTCAGTTCCGCCGGCATCGGCACAGTCGCGGCGGGCGTCGCCAAGGCGCATGCGGACGTGATCCTCGTCTCCGGCCACGTTGGCGGCACCGGCGCCAGTCCCCAGACCAGCATCAAGTATGCCGGCACGCCTTGGGAGATGGGTCTGTCCGAAGTCAATCAGACGCTTACGTTGAACGGCCTGCGCGGGCGCATCCGCCTCCGCGCGGACGGCGGGCTGAAGACCGGGCGCGACGTGGTGATCGCCGCGATATTGGGCGCGGAGGAGTTCGGCATCGGCACGCTCTCCCTCGTCGCGATGGGCTGCATCATGGTGCGGCAATGCCATTCGAACACCTGCCCGGTAGGCATCTGCACGCAGGATCCCGCGATGCGCGCGAAGTTCGGCGGCACGCCCGAAAAGGTCATCAACCTGATGACCTTCATCGCCGAGGAGGTGCGCGACATCCTTGCCCGGCTCGGCGTCCGCAGCCTGGACGAGGTGATCGGCCGCACCGAGTTCCTGCGTCAGGTGAGCCGCGGGGCGGAGCATCTCGACGACCTCGACCTCAACCCGATCCTCGCCAAGGTCGACGCGACCGAGGCGGAGCGGCGCTTCTCGCTATCGACGTTCCGCAATGAGGTGCCCGACGGGCTGGACGCGCAGATCATCCGAGACGCCGCCGCCGTTTTCAGCCGCGGCGAGAAGATGCAGCTGACCTATTCGGTCCGCAACGTCGACCGCGCGGTCGGCACGCGGCTGTCGAGCGAGGTCACGCGCACCTTCGGGATGAGCAAGCTCGCCGATGGCCACGTCACCGTCCGGCTGCGCGGCTCGGCAGGGCAGAGCCTGGGCGCGTTCCTGTGCAAGGGCATCACGCTGGAGGTGTTCGGCGATGCGAACGACTACGTCGGCAAGGGCCTGTCGGGCGGCATCATCGTCGTGCGCCCGGCGGTGTCGTCGCCGCTCCAGAGCCAGGAGAACACGATCCTGGGCAACACGGTTCTGTACGGCGCGACATCGGGTGAGCTTTACGCAGCGGGGCAGGCGGGCGAGCGGTTCGCGGTACGCAACTCGGGCGCGAGCGTGGTGGTCGAAGGCTGCGGCGCCAACGGCTGCGAGTATATGACGGGCGGCGTCGCGGTGGTGCTGGGCGCGGTGGGACGCAACTTCGGCGCCGGGATGACGGGCGGCATGGCCTTCGTCCACGATCCCGCTGGCACATTTTCGCGCAGCGCCAACCCCGACAGCATCGTGTGGCAACGTATCGCTACCGCGCATTGGGAGGGCGTGCTGGAGACGCTGGTGCGCGAGCATGCGCGGCGTACCGACAGCAAGTGGAGCCGCGGCCTGCTGGACGACTGGACCCGCACGCTGGGCGCGATGTGGCAGGTGGTACCCAAGGAGATGCTGACGCGCCTCCCGTTCCCGCTTCGGGAACCGGTGCTGGAAGCGGCGGAATGACCGTGCCCGTGGATCACGGACCCGCGTCGGTGCCCGGCATATTGACCGCCGGGTCCGCCTCCGACTAGTCGCTGCCACTCGCGCAGGAGAGGCGGCCGATGAACAAGCTCTACCCAGATGCCGCCGCCGCGCTCGCGGGATTGCTGCACGACGGCATGACGATCTGCGCGGGCGGTTTCGGCCTGTGCGGCATACCCGAGCGGCTGATCGACGCGATCCGCGACGCGGGCACGAACGGGCTGACGATCGCTAGCAACAATGCCGGGATCGACGGCGAGGGCCTGGGCAAGCTGTTGCGCACGCATCAGGTCGCCAAGATGATCTCCAGCTATGTCGGCGAGAACAAGGAGTTCGAGCGGCAGTATCTGTCGGGCGAGCTGGAGGTCGAGTTCTGCCCGCAGGGAACGCTCGCCGAACGCTGCCGCGCCGGAGGGGCGGGCATTCCGGGCTTCTACACCAGGACGGGCGTCGGCACGCTGGTAGCCGACGGCAAGGAGGTGCGCAGCTTCGATGGGGAGGACTATGTCCTCGAACGAGGCATTCGCGCGGATCTGTCGATCATCAAGGGCTGGCGCGCGGACGCGAGCGGCAACCTCCAGTTCCGCAAGACGGCGCGCAACTTCAACCAGCCGATGGCCACGGCGGGGCGGGTCTGCGTCGCCGAGGTGGAGGAGGTCGTGCCGACCGGCACGCTCGACCCCGACCAGATCCATCTTCCCGGCATCTACGTGAAGCGGATGATCGTCGGCGCGCCCTACGACAAGCGTATCGAGTTCCGCACGACCCGCGCGCGGGCCGGGGCGGACGCGGCGGCGGGCTCGGAGATCGGCGCGGCGTGATCGCTTCCCCCGCCACCCCGGCGAAGGCCGGAGCCCGGTTCCAGGCAGCGCGCGGCTTGACCCCGACTCAGGCCCTGACCTTGGACTTGGCTCCAACCCTGGCCTTCGTCGGGACGGCCCTGGCGATGCTGGGCGGATCCACGGCCGTCCACGCCGCTCGTCCCGACCGAACGGCCGTCGCCACACCGTCGGTCCCCGCGGCCGCCCGCCCGGCGCCCGCGCTCATCCTCGGCACCGTCCCGCCCGGTATGCAATATCTCTACGGCTCGGGCGAGGCGGCGGCGATCAGCGTGCAGGCATGGCGCGCGATTGCCGACCATGTCGCCGCCAGGGTGCGCAACCGGCCGGTGGACGGCGTCGTGCTGGACGAGGGCTCGACACTCGCCGCTCCTCGCTTTGTGTCGTGCGCCGGCAAGCCATTGGCGGCGGTGTTCGACGTGGACGAGACGGTGCTGCTGAATGCGGGGTTCGAGGGTGACGATGCCATGCACCCCGGCCGGCCCTATGATGCCGCTCGCTGGCGTGCGTATGAGGCGAGCGGCGGTGCGACGGTGCTGCCCGTTCCCGGCGCGGCCGACGCGCTCGCCGCGATCCGGGCGATGGGCGTGACGGTGGTGTTCAACACCAACCGCTCGGCCGGCAACGCCGCCTTCACGGAAGCGGCGATCGGTCATGCCGGCGTCGGCCCAGCGCGTCATGGCGAGACGCTGTACCTTTCGGGCGACGACGCGACTGGCGCCCGCAAGGATGCCCGCCGCGCGGCGATCGCCCGGCGCTTCTGCGTGGTGGCGATGGCGGGCGACCAGCTCGGCGACTTCTCCGACCTGTTCAACGCCAACGCCTCTGGCCAGCCGTTCGCCGGGCGCCGCGCCGCGACGCTTGGCGCGCCGGTCGCGCGGCTGTGGGGCGCCGGGTGGTTCGTGTTGCCCAACCCGGTCTATGGCACCGCGCTGAAGGGCGGCATGGACGAGGTGTTTCCCGTCGCCGGTCGCTGGACGCCCGCACCATGACGGGGCGCGCGACGGCCAAGCCGGTCCCGATCGACCTCACCCGCCACACCGAACTGATCGCCGGCGCGCGCGAGTTCCTGCGCGTGTGGGCGAGCGAGGACGGCCCGGTGACGTGCTTCGTCAATCCGGTGTCGATCGGCCCCGATCCCGCTGCGTTCGGGCTGGCGATGGTCGACTGCATCCGCCATGCCGCCGCCGCCTATGCCCGTGCCGTGGACATTCCCGAGAAGGCTGCGCTCGCCCGCATCTGGCAGGGGCTGGACGCCGAACGCGCGGCGCCCACCACCGACGCCGTCGAGGCGACGCCGCCAGTGGCGGCCAAGCGCGGCGACCCGATCGTCTCCCTAGTCCCCAAGCAGGATCCCCGCCGATGACACAGGATGCAAAAGGCTGGACCCGCGACCAGATGGCCGCCCGCGCGGCGCGCGAGTTGCAGGACGGCTTCTACGTCAACCTGGGCATCGGCATCCCGACGCTGGTCGCGAACTACATACCCGCCGGCGTGGAGGTGACGCTCCAGTCCGAGAACGGGATGCTCGGCATCGGCCCGTTCCCCTATGACGACGAGGTCGATCCCGACCTCATCAACGCGGGCAAGCAGACGATCAGCGAACTGCCGCAGACCGCCTATTTCGGCTCGGAGCAAAGCTTCGCGATGATTCGCGGCGGGCATATCGATCTGACGGTACTGGGCGCGATGGAGGTGTCGGAGGGTGGCGACATCGCCAACTGGATGATCCCGGGCAAGATGATAAAGGGGATGGGCGGCGCGATGGACCTTGTCGCTGGCGTCCGAAAGATCATCGTCGTCATGGAGCATGTCGCAAAGGACGGCAGTCCCAAGTTCATCCCCGCCTGCACCCTGCCGCTGACCGGGCGCAATGTCGTCGACATGATCGTGACCGACCTGGCGGTCTTCCAGCGCCCCGACCACGCCTCGCCGTTCCGTCTCGTCGAGCTCGCCCCCGGCGTGACGGCGGACGAGGCGGCTGCGAAGACGTCGGCGCATTACCTGACCTGACGGTCGGGTCGTCGGAACGGGCCAGAGGATCAGGCCGGCCGTTGCAAATGCGAGTCGTTCGCGGTAGCGGCGGCTGATGATCGTGCGCGCCCATCCAACGACCATACCGAAGCGCCGTCGCCTCACCCGCGGCTGGTGGCTGAAACAGCTTCACAGCTGGCATTGGATCAGCGCCGCGGTCTCGCTGACGGGAATGCTGGCCTTTGCGGTGACGGGCGTCACACTCAACCATGCCGCCTCCATTCCGGGCGGCGCCCGCGTGGAGGACCGGTCGGCGGTGCTCGCGCCCTCGCTTGTGCGTCTGCTCGGACCGACGCCCGCCGCGT
>NZ_CAHJWW010000048.1 GCF_903643035.1 Sphingomonas bacterium
TCGGCTTCGACGAGGAGATGCAGGGCCGGCCGCTCGACAGCTTCTCGGGCGGGTGGAAGATGCGCGTGGCGCTCGCCTCGCTGCTGTTCTCCGCGCCCGACGTGCTGCTGCTGGACGAGCCGTCCAACCACCTCGACCTCGAGGCGGTGATGTGGCTGGAGGATTTCCTGAAATCCTATTCAGCGACGATCCTGCTCGTCAGCCACGAGCGCGATTTCCTCAACAACGTCGTCGATCACATCCTTCACCTCGATCGCGGCAAGCTCACGCTCTATCCCGGCGGCTACGACGCGTTCGAGCGCCAGCGCGCCGAGCAACAGGCGCAGCAGTCGGCCGCCCGCGCCAAGCAGCTGGCGGAGGCGGACAAGCTGAAGGACTACATCGCCCGCAATTCCGCCCGCGCCTCGACCGCGAAACAGGCGCAGTCGCGCGCCAAGGCCCTTGCGAGGATGCAGCCGATCGCCGCGGTGCTCGACGATCCGTCGCTGTCGTTCCAGTTCCCCAACCCGGACGAGCTGCGCCCGCCGCTCGTGACGCTCGACATGGCGAGCGTCGGCTACGCGCAGACGCCGATCCTGAAACGGCTGAACTTCCGGCTCGATCCGGACGACCGCGTCGCGCTGCTGGGGCGCAACGGCAACGGCAAGACGACGCTCGCGCGCCTCCTCGCCGCGCAGCTGATGCCGATGGAAGGCGACATGGCCGCGTCGGGCAAGATGCGCGTCGGATACTTCACCCAGTACCAGGTCGAGGAGCTGGACCGGAACGACACGCCGCTCGAACACATGACCCGGCTGATGAAGGGCGCCAGCCAGTCGGCGGTGCGCGGCCAGCTCGGCCGGTTCGGCTTTTCGGGCGACAAGGCGACGACGCTGGTCGGCAAGCTGTCGGGCGGCGAGCGAGCGCGGCTCGCGCTCGGCCTCATCACCCGCGACGCGCCGCACATGCTGATCCTCGACGAGCCGACCAACCACCTCGACGTCGATGCGCGCGAGGCGCTGATCCAGGCGCTGAACGCCTATACCGGCGCGGTGGTGATCGTCAGCCACGACCGGCACATGCTGGAGATGACGGCGGACCGGCTGGTGCTGGTGGACGCGGGCACCGCGACGGATTTCGACGGCAGCCTCGACGACTACATCGCGCTGATCCTCAAGGGTGAACCGGGCGGCGGCGGCAAGACCAGGAAGAAGGACAAGAAGCGCGAGGCGGAGGCGCGTGAGCAACGCCACGCGCTCGGCAAGCGCGCCAAGGAGGCGGAGGGCGCGCTGGCGACGCTCCAGGAACGGTTGAGCGCGGTCGACCGGACGATGTTCGATCCCGCGTCGGCGCCGGGCGACTTGGCGAAACTGACGATGAGCGAACTCATGAAGCGCCGCGCCGACCTCCAGGGCCAGATCGCGACCGCCGAGGCGACGTGGCTGGCGGCGAACGAGGAACTGGAGCTGCTGGCGGCGTGAGCGACCGCCGAGCTCTCCCTTTCTAGTCCTTTCCCGCCCCCAACCGTTCATGCCGGGCGTGTCCAGGGCACCGTCCTTCCTCGCCGCCCGAAGAGGAGGCGGCCCGTCGACAGGCTGCGGGGGCGAGCGGCAAAGGGGGCGACGGGAGGAAAGTCTTGACCTCTTCTGCGAAATGGGGCGGTGAACCTCCATGACCGCAGCCGCTTCCGTCAGCGCCATCGCGTGCATCGACTGCGGCACGCGCCAGACTCTTCCGCCGCGCGAGCGTGGCAGCGTCGTCGAGTGCGTCGCCTGCCGCAACATCCTCGAACGCACGCACGGGCGCAGCGTGACGGGGGCGCTCGCCTGCTCGGCGGCGGCGCTGATCCTGCTGGTCCCCGGCAATCTCGCCACCTTCCTGGTCACGCAGGCGCTGGGCGTGTCGCGACAGAGCGTCGCGGCCTCGTCGGCGCGGGCGATGCTCACCGACGGCTGGCCGTTCCTGGCGGTCGCGGTGCTGCTGTTCGCGGTGGTCTTCCCCATCGTGCGGTTCGCGCTGCTGACGCTGGTGCTCATGCTCGTCGAGCGCGGTGTGCATCGCGCATGGCTGGGCCGCGCGTTCCGCTGGGCGAACGAGCTGGAGACGTGGGCGATGCCCGACGTGTTCCTGATCGGCCTCGCGGTCGCCTATGCGCGCCTGCACGCATCGATCGACGTGCATCTGGGCGCGGGCGCGATCTGCTACATCCTCGCCGGCCTGCTGTCGCTGTTCGTGCGCGCGACGCTGGACAAGACGCACGTATGGAGCCGCATCGCGCCCGACACCGACGTGCCGCCTGCCCACGCGAGCGTCGTGTGCCATGCGTGCGAGCAGCTGCACCCCGCCGCGCAGGCCGGCGACCCCTGCACCCGCTGCGCCAAGACGCTACATCGGCGCCTGAAGTTCTCCCTGCCCCGCACGTTGGCGCTGACGATCGCGGCCGTGCTGCTTTATATTCCGGCGAACCTCTATCCGCTGGCGACGCTGCCGATCCACTACCATCCGGTGAAATACACCGTGCTGCAGGGGGTGATCGATCTCGTCCAGGCGGGGCTGCTAGGGCTGGCGCTGCTGGTGTTCACGGCGAGCTTCCTGATCCCCGCGCTCAAGCTCGCGGGGCTCGGCTGGTGCATGTCGTCGGTGCTGCGCCGCTCGCCCCGCCGGCTGGTCGCCAAGACGCGCACCTATCGGGTGGTCGAGGAGATCGGCCGCTGGTCGATGGTCGATCCGTTCGTGATCGGATGCTTCACGCCGGTGATGCACTACAATGCGCTGATCTATGGCCGGGCGGAGCCCGCGGCGGTGCCCTTCACCGCGGTGGTGATCCTGACGATCATCAGCGCCAAGACGTTCGACCCGCGTCTCATGTGGGACGCGGCGGGGAGACACCAGTGAGCGACGAGCGATCCACCCCCTCCCCCTCGGGCGGCGATGCGGACCACGGGCGGCACTGGCCGACGGCCCGGCGGATGCGCCGGCGCTGGCCCGGCCTCGTCTGGGCGGTCCCGCTCGCCGCGCTGCTGGTGGTCGGCTATCTCGGCGTCCGCTGGCTGACGACGCGCGGCACGGAGGTGACGGTGACGTTCCTGGACGCCGAGGGCGTGACGCCGGGCGATACCAAGGTGCTGGAAAACGGGGTCGAGGTCGGCCACGTCACGAGGATAGCGCCGACCGGGGACGGCCATGTCACGCTGACGCTCAGCATGACCCGCCAGGCCGAACCGGCGCTCAACACCGCGTCGCGTTTCTGGCTGATCGGTGAGCAGCCGTCGATCACCGACCTGCAATCGGTGCGCGCCGCGATCGCGGGGCTGATCGTCGGCCTGGCTCCCGGCAAGGGCGGCACGCCGACTCATCATTTCACCGGCCTGGACCGCGCGCCGCTGGTGATGCCGGGCGCGAAGGGTCGGTATTTCTATCTCGACACCAACATGCTCGGATCGGTCCAGCCCGGCGCGGCGGTGCTGTACCAGGGGCAGAACATCGGCAGCGTCACCAACACCGGGTTCCGCGCGCTGGACCAGTTCCGCGTCCAGGTGTTCGTCAACGCCCCGTTCGACCGGCTGGTGCGGTCGGGCGCGCTGTTCTGGCGCGGCAGCCCGTTCAAGGTGTCGCTGAGCGGCAGCGGGCTCCAGACGCAGATCGCCTCCCCCTCCAGCGTCTTCTCGGGATCGGTGCAGTTCGACCTGCCCGAAGGCGCGCGCGGCGGCGCGCCGCTGCCCCAGGGCAGTGCCTTCCCGCTGTACGACGGCGACGCCGACGCGCATCAGGGTCCGTCCGGACCCGAGCAGGACTATGACCTGGTATTGCAGGGTGCGGCCGGCGACCTCACCAACGGCGCGCCGGTGTCGCTGCTGGGCTACAAGGTGGGAGAGGTGCGCTCGGCGCGGCTGGTCTTCGCGCCCGGGTCGCGCCGGCCCTATACCGCGGCAACGATCGCGCTGTTCCCGCTGAAGCTGGACGTGAGGCAGGACGACGCGGCCGCGCCGGCCGTGTGGCGCGCGTCGACCGACGCCGCCGTCCGCGCCTTGCTGGCGCAGGGCTATCGCGCGACGCTGACCCAGACGATCCCGCTGGTCGGCGGCCATGCGATCGCGCTTGCAAGGGGTGCCGGGTCGCGGCCGGCGACGTTGCTCGCGGGCGCGGACCATCCGGTCATCCCCGTCGCCATCGCGTCGGGGGATGTCGGCGACCTCATCGATCAGGCGCAAGGCGTGCTCGCCAAGGTCAACCGCATGCCGCTCGAACAGATCGGCGCCAACGTGCGCGGGCTGACGGCCAACCTTTCGCGGATCACGGGATCGCCGCAGGTTAGCGACAGCCTGACGCACCTCGATGCGACGCTGAAGCAGCTCGACGGCATCACCCGTCAGGTGCAGCCTCAGATCGGTCCGCTGATGACGAGGCTGAACGAGACCGCGAGCGAGCTGCAGCAGACCGCGGCGGCGGCGAAGGGCACGCTGGGCGGCGGCGGCGCCAACCAGGACGAGAGCCTGCCCGAGGCGGTGCGCCAGTTGACGGAGGCGGCGCGCTCGATCCGTTCGCTGACGGATTACCTGGATCGCCACCCGGAGTCGCTGCTGCGCGGCAAGGCCAAGGAGAAATGACGGTGCGCTACGCTCTCTCCGCCACGATCGCAGGCGCGCTCATGCTGGCGGGCTGCGGCCACAGCCCGGCGACGACGTTCCTGACGATCGATCCCGCGCCGCCCCCCGCGCCGCCGGCCAGCTATCGTGGCGCGCCGCTGCGCGTGCCGTTCGTCCATGTGCCCGTGACGCTAGACCGGCCCGAGTACGTGTCGCAGCCGAGCGCGGGGACGCTGAAGGTTGCGGATTTCGCGCGCTGGTCCGCGCCGCTCGGCCGGCTCGCGCGCGACACGCTGATCCGCGACCTGACGCAGCGGCTCGCCGCCGGGGCGGTGCTGGCCCCCGACGCGGCGCCCACGAAGCCCGAGACGGTGGTGCAGGCGACGGTGCTGGACTTCACTCCCGCCAGGTCCGGGCCCGGGTCTGGATCGGGCGCGACCGCGACCATGACGGTGTCCTTTCGCGTCGGCCCCTCGCCGGTCCCGCACGTCGTCCAGCTCCAGGCGCCGCTGGCGGGAGACACGCCAGTCGACGCGGCGCGGGCGTGGAGCGCGCTGATCGGCCAGCTGGCGGACCGCGTCGTGGCGGAGTTGCCGGCACCGCGCTGACCGTCATGCCGGCGCGGTCGCCTCCTTTGCCGGCGCCATCCACTGGCGCCATACCAGCAACAGCGCGGCCATGACGACCGGGCCGACGAACAGCCCGACCAGCCCCATCTGGTCGAGCCCGCCGAACGCGCCGATCATCGCCAGCAGGAACGGCAGTTCCACCGCGCTGCCGATGACGCTCGGCTGCACGACGTTGTCGCCCACCGTCATCACGACGACGCCGAACCCGAACAGCAGCGCGCCCCCCAGCACATGGCCGGTCCCCAGCAGGATCAGCGCGGCGAGCCCGAACGCCGCCCAGGCGCCGAACGGCACCAGCGCCAGCACGATCGTGAACACCGCGAACAACAGCGGCTGGGGCACGCCCGCCACGTAATAACCGACGCCGATCAACGCGCCCTCGACCACCGACACCAGCACGGTGCCGTTGACGGTGGCGCGGACCGCGCCGATCATCCGTTCCTGGAACTCGCCGCCGAACGCACCGAACATGCGGACCGAGACGAGGTGCGCCGACTTGGCGATCTGGTCGCCGCGCGCCAGCAGCGACACCAGCGCCAGCAGGGTGATGAGGAACATCGCCGACTCCTTCGCCACCTCGCCCCCGATCGACCGCGTCCAGCCCAGGATCGATCCGGCGGACAGACCGCCGAGCAGCGCGTCGGCGCCCTGCGGCGTGCCCAGATGCTGCTGCCACAAGCCCGCCGCCTTCGCGCCGACCAGCGGCAGGGCGCCCAACCACGTCGGCTGCGCAAGTCCCGACTTCTGGACGTGCTGGACCCAGTCGATCGCGCCCTGGCTCTCCTGCGCCAGCGTCACCGCGGCGAGCGACAGTGGCAGGATGACCAGCAGCGCGGTCGCCAGCGTGAAGCCGAGCGCGAGCAGCCCCGGCCGGCCCGGAACGCGCGCCGCGGCGCGGCGGTACAGCGGCCACTCCGCGATCGCCAGCACCGCGCCCCAGGCGATCGGCGTCAGGAACGCGAGCGTCAGCCAGCCGGCCGCCGCCATGATCGCCACCGTCAGCCACAGCTGTCGCGATCGCACCGCCTTTGCCTCGTCGCGCGCGGTGATCGGCGCCGGGCCGCTGGTCGTGTCGGTCATCGCATGTCCTTTGCCGCCGGGTACGGACGAGCCACTATAACGGATCACCCGATCACCCGATCCGCGTCGCTTGACCTTCAGCCCTCCAACCCTCAACCCCCGACCGTCATCCCTGGGGCTTGATCTCCGGTCGGACCTGACCATGCGCGAGAACCGCGAACAGTCCGGTGCCGCCGACGATGTTGCCCGCCAGCACCGGCAGGATGAAGCCCGGCACCGCCTGCGCCAGGCTCGCCCGGCCCGACAGCAGCATCAGCCACGCCTCGCCCGATCCCGCCACCACATGGTTGAACCCGCCGATCGCGACCGTGTAGGTGATGATGACGATGACCCAGAACTCGCTGCCCCGCGCGTTCGGCAGGATCCAGGCGATCGATCCGACAAGGAACCCGGCGGGCATGCCCAGCAGGAACGTGCCCCATGCGCCATGGCTCATGGCCGTGGCGGACAGGTCCAGCGCGGCGGCCAGCTGCTCGGGGGACAGGATCGCCTGACGAGCCATCAGCGAGGCGACGAGGAAGGTGCCGGCCATGTTGGCGGCCAGCACCACCCCCCAAAGCCGCGCGAGCCGGCCGACGTTGCGCCATGTCGGGTGGGTGGCGAGCGGCAGCACCGCCGTCACCGTGTTCTCCGTGAAGAGCTGGAGGTTGCCCATGATGACGATGACGAAGCCGACGGTGTAGCCAAGCCCGACCACCAGCGTGCGCCACGGCGCGTCGGGCAGGTGGACCTCCAGCGAGGCCTCCGCGATCAGCGAGGCGCTGATCGCGACCCCGGCGGCGAAGGCGGAGAACAGGAGCGATGCGATCGGCCGATCCAGTTCCTCGTCGCCCTGCAGCCGGATCACCTCATGCACCACCTTGGCGGAACCCGCCTTGCGCGCGGCGACCGCATCGGCCTCCGGTTCCGACAGCGAGGCGGAAGGGGCGGCCTCGTCGCGGCCGGCGTCCGCCTGATCGTCGCTCATCGCGTTCCGCCTCGTCGTTTCACATGCCGCCGACAACGAGCCGGGCGGGCCGGGTGTCCTTTGCCGCACGGCCGCCGCCGCCGCCCCCGCCTCTCCCCGCCTTCCAGACCGGCGAGACCAGCCGGGGCGGGGGCCGGCGGCGATCCGCCACGGAAAAGCGGCGGTCCGCCGACACCCGTCGGACCAGGCTGGATATGTTACATTGTTTCCGCTAGGCGCTGCGGGATTCGGGTAGGAGTTATCATGCGCAAGGTTCTGGTCATGGCGACGAGCGTGTTCGCGCTTCACGCATCGGGTGCGCTCGCGCAGGTGAACACGACCGCCGATCCGGCCGCCGCGCAGCAGCAAGGGGCGTCCGGCCAGGGCCGCGTCGACGCGGCGCCCGACCGGGTCGCCCCCGACGCGTCGTCCGACATCGTCGTGACGGCGCGGCGGCTGGACGCGGCGCGCGCATCGATCCAGCCCTCGCTGGGCGCGACCAGCTACACCATCACCAACGACACGATCCAGGCGCTGCCCGGCGGCGACAACCAGCAGTTCAACCAGATCATCCTTCAGCTTCCCGGCGTCGTGCAGGACGGCTTTGGCCAGTTCCACGTCCGGGACGACCACAACAACCTTCAGTACCGGATCAACGGCACCATCCTGCCCGAGGGCATCGCGGTGTTCGGCCAGACGCTGTCGCCGCGGCTGATCGAGCGGTTCAGCCTGCTGACGGGCGCGCTCCCCGCGCAATACGGCCTGCGCAGCGCGGGCATCATCGACATCACCACCAAGAGCGGCCTGTTCAACAACGGCGGCTCCGCCTCGATCTATGGCGGCAGCCACGACATGATCGAGCCGAGCGTGGAATACGGCGGTCATTCGGGCAGCACCAACTTCTTCGTCTCGGGCGACTATCGCCGCAACAACCTGGGCATCGAGAACGTCGACAGCGGCCGCACGGCGGTCCACGACCGCACCGACCAGTTCCAGGGCTTCGGCTATCTCGACCACATCATCGACGCCGACAACCGCGTCTCGTTCGTCGGCGGCTATTCCAACCAGTATTTCCAGATCCCCAACTCGCGCGGGCTGAACGCGCAGACGGACGGGGTGCAGGCGGCGAACGGACTGACGCCGTTCTTCGCCAGCGAGGCCCTGAACGAGCGTCAGCTGGAGAAGACCGCGTTCGGCCAGCTCGCCTTCCTCCACGACGCAGGCCCGCTGACCTATCAGGCATCGCTCTTCGCGCGCTATTCGACGCTGCGGTACCGGCCGGACACGCTCGGCGAGCTTCTGTTCAACGGGCAGGCGCAGCAGGCCTACAAGAAGGACTTCACCTTCGGTGGCCAGGTCGACGCCGCCTATCGGCTGAACGATGCCAACACGGTGCGCGGCGGCGTCATCATCACGCGCGACCGCGGCACCAGCCAGACCGACACCTCCGTGTTCTTGCTCGACGACGACGGAAACCAGCTGGGCCAGCCGATCCGCATCGCCGACAACGGCGGCCAGACCGAAGTCACCGAGAGCGTGTACCTCCAGGACGAGCTGAAGCTCCTTCCCGTGCTGACGCTGAACGTCGGCGGGCGTTTCGACCATTACAGCGGCTATCGCAGCGAGCAGCAGTTCAGCCCGCGCGCGAACATCGTCTATCAGCAGAACGGCACGACGGTCCACCTGGGCTATGCCCGCTACTTCTCGCCGCCGCCGTTCGAGCTCGTCGCGACCACGAGCGTCGTCAACTTCCAGGGCACCAGCGCCGCGGCGCCGAGCCTCGTCAACACGACGCCGTTCGCCGAGCGGCAGCATTACATCGATCTTGGCGCGCAACAGAAGCTGGGCGACCTGACCTTCGGCGTCGACGGCTATCTGCGCTATTCGAAGAACCTGATCGACGAGGGACAGTTCGGGGCGCCGATCGTGCTGACGCCGTTCAACTATTTCCGCGGGAAGATCCATGGCGTGGAGGCGAACACCAGCTACGCGGCGCATGGCCTGCTCGCCTATGCGAACTTCGCCTATTCGAAGGCGACGGGCAAGAACGTCACGTCCAGCCAGTTCAACTTCGATCCGGCCGATCTGGCGTACATCCAGAACCACTACATCTATCTCGACCACGACCAGACCTATACGGCGTCGGGCGGCATCTCCTATTCCATCCAGCACGGCGTCGCGCGCGGGCTCAGGATCGGTGCGGATGCGCTCTACGGGTCGGGCCTGCGCGCCGATGGCGACGTGCCCAACGGCAACGCGCTGCCCGACTATGCGGTGGTGAACCTGTCGGCGAGCTATCACCTCGCGCGTCCGCGCGTCGGCATCCGGTTCGACGTCATCAACGTCGGCGACCATGTCTACGAGATCCGCGACGGGTCCGGCGTCGGCGTCGGCGCACCGCAATATGGCGCGCGCCGGGGCTTCTTCGTGGGCCTGTCCAAGGACCTGTAGCGATCGGCGCGGGACCCGGAGCGGAGACGGCGGACACCGTCTCTGTTCCGGGTCCCGCCTCCCGATCCCGACCTCGTACCGGCCCCTTCCCCGCCGCCCATCGCCCTATTGGGCGGAGGCGGCGTTGTCGCTCCGGTCCCGGTCGGGCAACCTGTGGTCGGGGTCGAGTTCGGCGCGGACGACCCGGCCGGCGGGTACGCCGATGGCGACCGACGACTGCCGGATCCACGTCTCGGCCGGCAGCCGCATGTCGACGTGGTGGCCGTCGGCATAGCCGACCCTGAGCGTCGCCGGCATCACCAGCCGGTCGCGCGACTCGACGCGGACGGCGGTTGCGCCGTCCGCCCCGGACTCAATCCCCGCTACCGCCAGGTCCATCTGCCAGTTGTTCTGGTACCAGCCGCGCCACCACCACGACAGGTCCTCGCCCGCCTCGCTCTCCATCGCGCGGAAGAAGTCGGCCGGCTTGGGGTGCCTGTACGCCCAGGCGGCGATGAAGCGGCGGAAGGCGGGGTCGAACCGTTCGGGGCCGAGGATCTCCTCCCGGAGCAGGCGCAGCCCCAGCGCCGATTTGAAATAGGTCACGGGGTGGCGGTATTTCTCCGTCACCGTGTCCGCGCGCGACAGGATCGGCGGCGCGTCCGGATCGGCGAGCAGGGCGAGTATCTCGTCCACCGGATCGCCGCCGCCGGGCGCATATTCGCTGTCGCGCTTTGGCGCATACTCGCCATGGTTGAAGTCCTCCGACTCATACGTGTCGATGAAGGTGTTGAAGCCTTCGTCCATCCACGCGTGGCGGCGCTCGTCGAAGCCCACGACCATCGGGAACCAGTCGTGCCCGATCTCGTGCGCGGTGATCCAGAACAGCGTCTTGCCGGCGTCCTCCGGCGCGTCGAACACGATGCCGGGGTATTCCATGCCGCTCGACGGACCGGCGACGTTGATCGCGGCCGGCCAGGGATAGGGGTACCAGCGGCGCGACATGTTCTCGACCGTGTCCTTCACATATTCCGTGGAGCGGCCCCATTTGCCGGCGCCGACGCTCTCGGGCGGGTAATAGGACATCGCCATCGACGTCCCGCCGCCGGGCAGGCGGATGAGCGCGGCGTCCCAGATGAAGTCGCTCGACGCGCTCCACGCGACGTCGCGGGTGTTGGTCATGCGGAAATGCCAGGTGCGCGTGCCGCTCGCCGGCGTGGCGGCGAGGTCGGAGGGACCCCGCACCGTCACGGTCGCATCGCTGGCCGCCGCCTGCGCCAGCCGCCGGCGCTCGGTCGCGGTCAGCACCTCGGCCGGGTTCTGCAACGCGCCCGAACCGGCCATCGTCATGCCGGCGGGCAGCGTCACCCAATAATCGAAATCGCCGTATTCGAGGTAGAACTCCTGCCCGAGATAAGGGGCGGTGTCCCAGCCGCGGATGTCGTCGTACACCGCCAGCCGTGGGTACCATTGCGCGACGTCATAGACCTCCGCGCCGCTCTTCGTGCTGCCCCACGACGTGCGTCCGCCCCAGGGCGCCGCGGGAACCGTGTAGTGATAGCGGATGGTGACGACCGCCCTGGCGCCATGCGCGAGCGGCGTCGGCAGCTTCAACTGCGCGCGCGTGTCGCTGACCAGCGGCGCCACGGACACCGCCGCCCCGCCGCCGACCGCTATGCCGGCCGAATCGAGGACCATGCCGTCGGTCGAGCCGCCCACGCCCCTGCTGCCGCCGCCCGTCAGCCGACCCCGCGAGTCGGGCTTGTAGATGTTCTGGTCGAGTTGAAGCCACAACACGTCCAGCGCCGTCGGACCGTTGTTGGTGTAGCCGATCGTCACCGTCGCGGCGATCGCGTGCGCCGCGGGGTCGAGCGTCGCATGGATCGCATAGTCGGCGCGGTTCTGCCAATAGCCCGGTCCGGGAAGGCCGTCCGCCCCGCGATATGCGTTGACCGCCTGGCCCATGTCGAACGGCGCGAACGTCTCGCGCGGCGCATAGCCGGACGGCGCCGCCCCGATCAGCGCCAGCAGAGGAAGGTAGCTGAACGTCGCGGGTCTCGGCATCGGCGGTCCTGTCGAAAGCGGGTCGGGAGCGCAGAGTCCATGATCGCCCGCGACTTGTCACTAGCCGTTCGCGCGAGGCTGCGCCGACGGGTCGTCCGGATCGGGACGCGTCCCCGACGAGCGCCGTTGCCGCTTTGGTTCCCGATCGCTACCTAATGGGAATGTCACAGGCGCACGCCCACCACGAACACTCCGGCAAGGCGCTGGCGCTGGCCGCGCAGGCGACGCTGGAGCGGGCCGGCGAGCAATGGACCGCGATGCGCTCCTCCGTCTTCGACGCGCTGGCCGGGTTCGATCGTCCCGCCTCCGCCTATGACGTGACCGACGCGATCTCCAAGCGCGAGAACCGCCGCGTCGCCGCGAACAGCGTCTACCGGATCCTGGACCTGTTCGTGGGCGCCAATCTGGTCCGGCGGGTCGAGAGCCAGAACGCCTATGTCGTGAACGCGCATCCCGATTGCCTGCACGACTGCATCTTCCTCGTCTGCGACCGGTGCGGCCGCACGACCCACCTCGACGACGACCTGATAACCCGCCGGGTACGCGCGGTCGCGCAAAAGGCGGGCTATGTCCCGGAACGTCCCGTGATCGAGGTCAGGGGATTGTGCCAGGAGTGCGCGTCGGAGACGTAGCGGCCCTGGACGGCGCCCGGACACCTGCGGGCCGTCGCGGCCGGCCTCCCTGCCGTCAATAGGCGAGCGCGCAGCCGTCCGCCCGCATCTCGCTCGCCGCGGCCCAGACGCGATCGCCGCCGTCCATCCGCCGCTCGATCGCCTCGTAACGGCCAAAGCCGCCATCGGGCGTGCCGATCGTCCAGCCGATCGCCGCGAGCGCCGCCCTGGTCGCGTCGGGAACGCCGCTTTCGAGACGCAGCAGCCCCGCCGCGGGCAGGCCGGCGGCATCCTCGCCCATCGACTGCGACGAGCCTTCGTGGTGCCAGCGCGGACTGTCCCCCGCCGACTGCACCTCCAGCCCATAGTCGACGCGGTTGGAGACGATCTGCACCTGCCCCTGCGGCTGCATGTCGCCGCCCATGACGCCAAAGCTCATCCACGGCTCGCCGCCCCGCGTGGCGAAACCCGGGATGATGGTCTGAAAGGGACGCTTGCCGGGCGCATAGATGTTGGGGTGGCCGTCGCGCAGGCTGAAGAGCTGTCCGCGATCCTGGAACATGAAACCCAGGGTCCGGCCATCCGGCCCGTCCGCGACCAGCCCCGAACCCATGCCGCGGAAGTTCGACTGGATCATCGACACCATCATGCCGTCCTTGTCGGCGGCGGTGAAATAGGTGGTGTCGCCATGGCTCGGCGCCTGGCCCGGATGCACCGGCGTCCCGATGCGGTCCGGGCGGATCAGCGCGGCGCGCTGCGCGGCATAGTCCTTCGAGATCAGCCACTCGACCGGCACCTGCGCGAAGCGGGGATCGGCGTAGAAACGGGCGCGGTCCTCATAGGCCAGGCGCTTGGCCTCCACGCTCCAGTGGATGGCGGCCGGCGACTGGAAGCCGGCGGCTCCCATGTCGAACCGCTCCATCATGTTCAGCATCTGGAGCGTCGCGATGCCTTGCGTGTTCGCGCCAAGCGCGTGGACGGTCGTGCCGCGATAGTCGGTCGCATGGGGGGTCACCCACTCGGACCGGTGGGCGGCGAGGTCGGCGCGCGTCATCCAGCCGCCGATCCGCCTGAAATACCGCTCGATCGTCGCGGCGATCTCGCCGGTGTAGAAGGCGTCGCGCCCGCCGGCGGCGATCGCGCGATAGGTGCGGGCAAGGTCGGGGTTGCGGAACGGCTGGCCGGGTAGCGGCCCCTTGCCGTCCGCAAGGCCATAGGTGCGGATCGCGTTCGCCGTCTCCTCCACGCTGGCGCCGGGCCGCAGGAACGCCGCCAGATTGCCGCGGATGTAGCGGGCGATGATGTCGGGGACCGGCGCACCGTCCTCTGCCAGCGCGATCGCGGGGGCGAACACGTCCCGCCACGGCAGCTTGCCGTAGCGGCGATGGAGCGTCCACCACGCGTCCAGCGCGCCCGGCACCGATACGCTGACCGCGCCCAGCGGCGGCAGGGCGCCGTTCCTCGCACGGCCCCGGACGGTCTCCAGCGTCAGCCCGCGGGGCGACGCACCCGAACCTGCGAGGCCGACGACCTGTCGCGCGCCGGGATCCCACACCATCGCATAGGCGTCGCCGCCGATCCCGCTGGACGTGGGTTCCAGGAACCCGAGGCACGCGTTGATCGCGACCGCGGCATCCACCGCCGATCCGCCCGCCCGCAGGATCGCGATGCCCGCCTGGGTCGCCAGCGGGTGCGCGGTGCCGGCCGCGCCATG
>NZ_CAHJWW010000049.1 GCF_903643035.1 Sphingomonas bacterium
CGCCCTGCGCCGCCGCACCCCCTCGCGATTCTCATCCTGATTGTCGCTGCGCTCGCATCCTGATTGTCGCGCTGCAGCTCAAAAGCGTATGCTAAGCTGTTATGTGCTGGGGACTGCCAGGCAGCTTTCAGGTGGCCGCGATTGGAAGCAACTACTGCCAGAAAGTCGCGAACCGCTCGACTGCGTCCCTTGACCGAGCCGCCAGCGCAGGAGGCGCACGAACGGCTCCGGGTCATCGAGCCGGAAGGCAATGTTGCTGAACGAGCGCTTTCGCTTGAGCGGGGACCGGCGGCGTAACGGCTCCTTTGCCATCACCAGGATATTGGGCCGGGCTAGGAGAGCCGCGTTGAAAGTGGCCGGACAGTGCCATGTGAAGGATGGAGAGTTCTGCCGCAGCGAGCCGAACGAGCGCAGGCGGAAGTATTTGGGTGGCAGCAGTCACCCAACGATCCTTGACCGCCAGCCCCACAGTCAGATACGACAAGCGCGGCTACAGGCGTCGCAGCCGTATCGAGATAATGTTCGGTCGCTTTAAGGATTGGCGGCGCGTCGCCACCCGCTACGACCGCTGTCCGACCGTATTCCTCTCCGCCATCGCCCTTGCTGCCATCGTCATCTTCTGGCTGCGATCAACGAGTCCTGACCCTAGGATGCGAACAAAGGACTCTAAGCTTTTGGGTCTCAAATCGTTCTGCCGTACAGGTTCGTGTCTCGATCACTTTCGCCATTTTGGTCGCTATGGTCATGCGGCAGCTGAACGAAGCTAGACGGCGTCTTCCTGCCTTAGCCATCGATGCGCTTCGGCGATCCGGTTGCGCTCGGCGTCGCTGCGCAACACCGGCACTTCGGTCGAGACCGGATAGCCCATCTTGGTCATGAAATAGCCGATCGCGCGATAGGCGGGCGGAAAGCTCTCGTAGAGGTCGTTCTCGACTTCGATATGGTCGCCGGGCTTGAGCGCGTAAAGGTGATCGCGATCATAGATCGTCTCGCGCGACAACAAGCCCCACAAGCCTTCGCGCTTCTCCCAACGATCGAGATGGCGAGCCATCGTCGACGACGCACAGGCAACCCCCGACAACTCGCCGCCAAGCGTGATCTGCATCTTGTTCTGCGAGATCGCCCTGTCGCCTTGAAGCCAGATTGCCACAGCACCCAATTCGTGAGTTACTGAAAGGCCCTTTGCCCAGCCGGCCTTGCTGGCGGCGATGAACTCGTCGGCGGTGCCCGCACGCCATCCGGCGACCATCTGCCCGTTCAGGTGCCAGATCTGCCGCAGTTCGTCCCACAGGCCATTGTCGCGAAACACGATCCAGCGCCGGATCAGCCTCTCAATGGCGAGTTCGTCGATGCTGGGCGGGGTGCCTTCAATCCTGCTTGTCACATCATCTCCGATACCATCGTCGTTCCACATACGGCCGACGGATACGTATCGCACTCCCTGCATTGTTCCAAAAGACTTCCAGTCAGAATGAACAAATGGCGGTCATTGGTGAATCGAGAACGACCCAGATATCTGATCCTTGGTCATGACGGTTGGCGGATGGCCGAGTGGCGGTATCCGTAGCGGGCGTACACGACGATGCCGATGCCGATATAAGGCAGCAGCCCGTCGCGGGTCATAGCACCGATCGGCAGGCCCTCGCCTGATCGGCCGACCGGCAGGCTGATGCTCGGCTCGCCGGTGATGTTCCGGACCGGCGCGAAGCTCGCATGGCCAAGGAATACCCGCGTACAGCTCGTCGAACACGCGCGTCGGGGGCGATGGTGGTCCACGTGTCGGAGACCCGCTGCGGCGTGAACGCCGTCCGCCGATCAGGCCGCTACGATCATCCATGGCTCGCCCAGCTTGTCGAGGGACCGGCCGGGATTGCCCCAATCCCGGCTGGCCTAGCCATGGTGAGGCTTCAGGTCAGAACATCGGTTCAAGTATCACCGACAGTCGACGCTGAAGGTCCTTCTTGTCGATGTCACCACCGCGTGCCTCGCCGTCATGGACGACCGACTTCATCAGCGAGTTCGTAGCCTCCGAGCGGAGCACGACGACGACATGCGTATCGTCCGCCAGGGCGAACGGAAACTCGTGCCACACGCCGATGTTCATGCAGAAGCCACCCGAGCCGTTGAAAAGCAGCGCCTTTGCGCTTGCCGGATCGGGCAGGTCGTCATCGGTCGAGGGCGCGAGCACCATGACGAACGGACGCCCGCCCATCGGGATGAACGTCTGGGTATGCTTGAAGTGGCGCTCCATCCACTGGACCTCAGGCTTGCGGCGATTGACGCGCGCGACGTTCAGCTCCGTTTCGTGATCCGACACGAACTTCGACGGCTTGTAGACCTCGACGCTGCCTTCGTAGAAGGCAACGGGCAGCGCCTCGCCCTTCTCGGCCGGGACCGCAAGCAGGGAGCCGAACGGCGCGACCGTTTCTGGCGTGGCGAGCTGGAGCGGGAGGCGGATCGTTTGCATTGGCTGTTCTCCTGTGACCGGCGGTGCCGGCGGGTCTCGGTTTGCAGGAACGGCGCCCGGCGTCCGTCCGACGCGGGCGGGGGGCACGTCCATCAGTCGTGCCCCGCGAGCAGGACGTTCGTCGTCCGCTTCGTCGACGCCACCAGAAAGGTGAGTAGCGCCAGGACAACCATGAGGCTGGCCACCAGAGCGAAGACAGGCGCGAAGGACCCGGTCCGGTCCCGAACGTAACCGGCGACGACCGGGCCAAGCGCGCCTCCCATCGTCTCGGTCAACGCCAGGAAGGACAATATCAGGCCGAGCGACGGTCCGTTGAACAGCATCGTCGGCCTGACCTGAAGCATCGTGCTGTTCGCACCCCAGCCAAGGCCGAACAACGCGACGGCCGGCAGGGCGAAGTTCGCCGGCGCCGCCGCCAGCATCATCGCGCCGGCCCCCATCACGATCACGGCCACCATATGGATGAGCCATGCCGGCAGACGATAGGTCGCCGCGCCGGCAAGGACCTGGGCGGCCACCGCAGCTCCGAACAAGGCGAGGAGCAGGAGCGGTCCCAGGGTCGCGCGCGAGACGCCGGGGCTCACCGCATAGAGGCTCAGGTTCGTCGCGAGCACCATCACGCAAAACACCGTGCCGGACGCGGTGATAGCCAGCGTCGTGAAGTCCGGGGAACGCAGGATCGGCAGGAAGCTGCTCGCGCCGACGCCCCGAGCGGCGGATGCGGGAGCGGCGGGCCTCGGAGGCTCGCGGACGATCGCCAGCACCAACGGGATCAGCACGCATCCCGCCACCGCGCCCGACAGGATCGCCGTCCGCCACGGCCAATGGTCCAGCAGGATGCTGTTCAGTCCCGGAACCACCGCGTTCCCCGCGCTGGAACCCGCGATCAATATGCCCAGCGCCATGCCGCGATGGGGTCCGGTGGAACCCGACACCAGAAACACGCAAGCCAGCACGCCGCTCGTCGCCTGACAGATCCCGAGCAGGATGTGCAACGCGTAGACCTGCCACAACGAGTGCACTCTCGTGTAGGCCGCAAACGCGAACACCATCGTCAGAAGTCCGCCGACCAGGATCGGTCGGACAGGCAGCCTGTCGATCATGTAGCCGACGATCGGCATGGCGATCCCGAGCGTTGCGACGGTGATGGTGTCGCGGAGCCTGAGCGCCGTGTTGCTCAGGCCAAGGTCGAGCAACATGCGGCTGTCGAACACCGTCAAGCCGCTCAGGATGAAACCATTGGTCGCGAACAGGATGCAACAGGCCACGGCCACGATCGAGCAGACGCGCACTCTGCTCTCGCCAAGGCTTTCGCCAAGGCTTTCGTCAGCCTGCGTGATGGACGCCGCGAAACTCATGCAGGAGTCCGGGTCGGCGGGCAGGGCATTGGCGATCCCATCTCGACCTTCCTCAACGGCATGGATACGTCGCTGTCATCGGCATCGGCATCGGCAGCTCAGTAGCGAGCAGTCTCGGGCGGGCCGGCCGCGTCCAGGTGCGCGAGTTCCGCGGGAAGGTCGGGCCGGTACGGAGCCTCGAAGGCGAACGGCCGGGTGCGGTCGTGGAATATCGTCGTTTGCGGCCCATGCCTGAAGCGGGTCAGCGCGAGCCCGCCCGCGCGGGAGCCGAAAGGACCATGGAACGTGTCCTGCGGTCGCCAGAAGTACGCGCCGGGCGTCATCTGTCCCTGAGGACCGGTGATATCGCCCGCCAGCATGAACACCTCCTCGGCGCAGCCGTGCGTTTCTGTCGCGAGCAGGGCGCCGGACGGCGCTATCTGAGGCGCCACGGACACCAGCCATGTGCGGTGCAATCCCGTGTCGGCATCAATGAACAAGACCTTGCGCCCGATGCCCATGAACTCCAGCGGCTCGGGAACGCCGCTCCTGTCCCACGGCATCCGCGGCGTGTCGATCGCGACCAGCTGCCGCTCATCCAGCGGCGACGCGCCGTTCTGCAACACCAACGCGACGGCGCCGGTATCGGTCGACCAGCGATGCTCCACTCCGGCCGGAACGCGCCAGTAGCCGTCCCGCGACAGCCGCGTGCCACCGATGTCGAGCTCGCCGTCAAGAAGGTACACTTCCTCCTGAAGATCCGATGCGACGGACCGCGACCATCCCGCCGGCATCTTCAGGACCGCCGACGTCTCATCCAATGCGTCGTCATGGCTGAGAAGCTTGCACTCGAGACCGCCGCGCCCGGCGAGCGAAGCGCACGCCTGCCATCCAAGCGATTGAGAGAAGATGAACTCGATGTGCGGCCGACCCATCCCAGCATTCCAGTCAACTTGCATCCGGCTTTGGATATCTTCACGTGTGTATACAAGAAGAGCGAGCCGCGCGAGTCTCAAATCGAGAGAGGCGGCTTGGGCGCGCGACCGCCGGCGAGCCGCCGTCGGCGGGCGTTCGCGGCGATCGGTTCCGCGTCTCGAAAGCGCGACCCGAGCCCGGTCGCTCGGCACGACGAAGAACAGGCCCTGGTCGCAGGTCCGCCGAACTCCAGGGACAGTGTCCAGGTGGATCGCCGAAACAGCATCGGTTGGCGAGCCTGAACCGCGAGAAAGAAGTCCAAGGCTTGATGCAACGACTATGGGTGGGTGCGACCAAATAGCATGGTCGGCGACAAGTCGTGGATACCGTCGGCAACCGGTTGGCGGCACGTGGCCGGACGTTGCCGGTACGAGTTCCACGACGACGACCAGCTGTTCCGAAGGCGGAGGGCAGATCGCCCGCGCGACCCCTCTCAATCCATTTGACAGCCTCGGCGAATGTAGCCAGTCTGTATACAAACGCTTCTTCGGGAATACTACAACACAGAGGGCCAGCATGGGGCGAGCGGACGCGAAGCGGTTTGGGATCCTGCGGGGGCGACTTGCCATGGGGACCATGGTCCTTGCACTGACCCAGGCCTCTGCGGCGCTGGCGTCGGATCCGCCCCAGCAAGCATCGCCGGGACCCGGGCCGGGATCCGGCGGCACGACGGAAAGCGACGCTGCGCCGAACAACGGCGACATCACCGTGACCGCGCGCAGGCGGACCGAAACGCTTCAGTCCGTTCCGGTCACGATGTCGGCGCTGGGCCAGGAGCAGTTCGAGCGCCTGGCAATCAGGGACACGACCGACCTGAACGGGCTGTCGCCCAACGTCCAGGTCGCGCGCACGGGCGCGGGCACGGGCGCCGTGCAGGTTTTCATCCGCGGCATCGGCCAGGACGCGCTCGCCTTCAACGTCGAGAATCCGGTCGGACAATATCTCGACGACGTCTATCTGGGCCGCGTTCAGGGCGCGCTGCTGGACGTGCTGGACCTGGATCGCATCGAGATCCTGCGCGGGCCTCAAGGAACCTTGTACGGCCGCAACTCGACCGTTGGAGCGGTCAAGTACGTCACGCGCCAGCCGGATCTCGACGAAGCCCATTTTCGGGGCGCCTTTACTTATGGCAATTTCCGTCGTGTCGACGCGACGGTGAGCGCATCCATCCCTCTGATAACGGACGCGCTCGCGATAAAGATCGATGCGGGGGTCAGGAACCGTGAAGGTTATCTTGATGTCGTTGACGGCAACGGAAACAAGACCGGCTTTCATGACAACAGGATCCAGCGAAAGAGCGTACGCATCGCCCTGAGATACCAGCCGACAAGCCAGTTGACCGTCGACCTTTCGGCCGACTATTCGAAGGACACCGGTGGATCATCGTCGGGTACACCTCTGGCGGGCTGTTCCGGTGATGCTCCGTCGTCTTGCACCAACCTGTTCGGTTCACCCTACAAGGTGGGTGAAAATGGCGCGGACGACGGGTATCTGTCATCTTATGGTGTTGCGGGGCGCGTGTCCTACGACACAGGTTCGGTGACGTTGAAGTCCATTTCCTCCTTCAGGGGTTTGCACGACTTCGACTCCGTAGACCTTGGCAGTCTCCCGAACGTCAGTGGACTGTTGCTGCCGGACTACAAGAGACAGCATCAGGTCTCGCAGGAACTGCAGGCGTCAACCAACGGCATGGGTCCGCTCAACCTGACAGGCGGCCTCTTCTACTTCAACGAGAACATCCGGCACGACGCCAACTTCCTCAACATCGACCGCGTCAGGGATCATCAGATCTCCAACAGCTACGCAGGGTACGTCGATGCGACGTACAAGATCACGAAACAATGGAGCATCGAGGCGGGTGGCCGCTACAGCCGTGACAGGAAGCAGATCGATCGCACGATCCTGAACGGCGGCACCGGTGACCAGGTCATCTACACCGGTAGCGGAAAGGTCCGTTTTCAGAAACTAACCTACAAGGTAGGTACAGACTATCAGGTGACGCCGAATATTCTTGTCTATGTCAACTATGGCACGGGCTACCGGCCGGGAGGCTATGTCTTCACTTATCCTCTGCAAGATCAGATCGATACGGGCACCGTTCTCAACACGACCCGAAACGAGACCGCAAAGAACTTAGAAACGGGAATCAAGACGGAACTTTTTAACCGTCGCCTAAGGTTTAATCTGGCGGGATTCATAACGCGTTATATCGGCCTGCAGGCCGCAGACGGCAATCGCCCGTTCCCGATCGTCTCCAAGGACCTTCACATCAGCGGCGTGGAGGCCGACCTCGAGGCCCATCCGGTTCAGGCCGTCACGATCTACGCCAACGGCGGCTATCTCCATTCCCGCGTTGTCTCCGGCCCGACCGCCGGGACGACCCAACGCTATGTCCCGAAAGTCCAGTTCACCGCCGGCGGCGAGTACCGCCTGCCGCTGACCGACGAGAGCCACATCTTCGTGGGTGGCAACGTTTTCCACACCACGACCTTCCGGACCGACGACTCTTTCATCCCCAGCGTCATCCAGCCGGGCTATACGTTGCTCAATGGCGAATTGGGCGTCGAGACCGGCAATGGCAGGTGTCGGATCAGCATCGATGGCAAGAACCTCACGGACAAGGCCTATTTCCTGTCCACCGTGCCCGGCCTCGTACGTTTCTTCGCGCCACCGCGAACCGTATCGGCAACACTGGCCGTCAGGATCTGACGACCGCAAGCAGAACGACCATAGTGACAAGGGTCGTCCTTCAGGCGCCGCGACATGGTAGTCGTTTTTGAACACTGGTGCGCTGAGGGACCAAGGCCCCGATCCTGCCGGAGCAACGCGTAGTCAGCGATGCGCAAACGGAGTTCCTGATCCGCGCCGGCTGGATCGGCCATGCTTCCTTCGTCGAACCGGGAGCGGTGCCGCAAGCATCGCATCACTCCCGGTCGACGGATCGGTCAGCCGAACAGCTGCTCGGCTATGGCGGTGTGCCCCTCGTCAGCCTGTTTGGCATCGTCCGCGGACTGCTTCATGTCGCTGGCGACGGCGTCCATCCCCAACTTCTTGGTGTAGCTGGCCATCGTTCCGAATGCGGCGATCCAATAGTGGAACGCCAGCTGTCCGCTGGCCACGATGCCCAAATCGCGCGACGTTTCGTCCGACGCCTGGCTTCGGATGCGGCGGCTCACCTCGTAATGAGCTTCCAGAATCGGATTGTCCCGTTCCCCATCGCCGCCGACCTGCTGAAGCGCACGCTCGATGCGCTCGGCCCACTGCTTGGATACGCCGTTACCCTGTTCCAGCGCCGCCTTCAGCGCCGGATGGGTCGCGTCCTTGCTGATTTCGTGCGTCGCCTTGGCGGCCACGTCGCTCCCGGCCTTCATGGCGGCCAGCCCCTGCGAGACCAGCTGCTTTAGATTGTCGTCCGGCATGTTCGTTCTCCTGCGCGCGCCAGCCTTCTCGACCGGCGTCGTCGGGTGGTCGTACATGGCGCGGCCAACGAGTTCTTAACCTGTGCCGAGATGCTCGGACGAGACGAGACGTGCCGGGTCATCGGGCGATGTCCCGGACGGGAAGGCGGCGGATATCGGGCGATGTCCCGGACGGGAAGGCGGCGGATATCGAGCGATGTCCCGGACGGGAAGGCGGCGGATATCGAGCGATGTCCCGGACGGGAAGGCGGCGGATATCGGGCTCCCGGTCCCGTGCTGTCACTTGGCTGCCATAAATCGGCACCATGGCGAGCCATGACCAATCCGACCCGCCGTTCGACGATCTCCGGCCTGGCCGTCGGGCTGGGCCTCGCCGCCGCCCCTGCGATCATCCGCGCGCAGCTTCCGCTGACCGCCGATCCGTTCCGCCTCGGCGTCGCGGCGGGCGATCCGGCGTCGGATGGCTTCGTGATCTGGACGAGGCTGGCGCCCGATCCGCTGGCGGAGAACGGCGGCATGGCGATGGGCACGCCGGTCGCGGTCGACTGGCAGGTCGCATCCGACGAGCGGTTCGCCACGCTCGTCGCCAGGGGAAGCACGCTCGCGCGGCCGGAACTGGCGCACGCCGTCCACGTCGAAGTGGCGGGGCTGTCGCCTGACCGACCCTATTGGTACCGTTTCCTGGCGGGCCGCGACGCCTCGCCCGTCGGCCGGGCGCGGACGCTGCCGGTGGCGACGGCGGCGCTCGAACGGCTGCGGTTCGGGGTGGTCGGCTGCCAGAACTACGAGGATGGCTGGTTCAGCGCCTATGCCCATGTCGCGCGCGAGGACCTTGCCTTCGTCTTCCATTACGGCGACTATATCTATGAGGGCGGTGCGCGGTCCGTCGAGCCCGCCACCGGCCACGATCCCCACCAGCGTCCCGCCGTGCGGCCGCACCTCGGGCAGAAGCTCTTCAGCCTCGACGACTATCGACGCCGCTATGCGCAGTACAAGCTGGACCCCGATCTCCAGGCCGCGCACGCCGCCGCCGCCTGGTTCCCGGTGTTCGACGACCATGAGGTGGAGAACAACTGGACCGGACTGGTCGACCAGGAAGGCGATCCGCCCGAGGTGTTCGCGCTGCGTCGCGCGCAGGCGTTCCAGGCCTATTACGAGCACATGCCGTTCCGCCGCTCGTCGTTCCCCGGTCCCGGCACGATGCAGATCTATCGCCGCGCGAAGATCGGAACGCTGCTCGACCTCCACCTGCTCGACACGCGCCAGTTCCGCACCGACCAACCGTGCGGCGACGGCTTCAAGCCGTATTGCGCGGGCTGGGACGATCCCGCCGCCCAGACGATGGGGACGGCGCAGGAGGCATGGCTGGCGGCGTCGCTGCGCGAGCGGCGCGCGCGCTGGAACGCGATCGCGCAGCAGGTCATGATGATGCCGCTCGACCGGCGCACGCACGGCGAGCCGGCGCCGATCCGCAACATGGACAGCTGGGGCGGCTACGACGCGCCGCGCGAGCGGATGCTCGGCCGCCTTGCGGGGCTCGGCAACGCGGTGGTGCTGACCGGCGACGAGCACCAGAACTTCGCCGGCGAGCTGCGCACCCGCGGCGGTCGGGGAGAAGCGGTCGCGGTGGAGTTCGTCGGCACGTCCATCTCGTCGGGCGGCGATGGCGCGGACGTACGCGCGGGCAACGACCGCATCATGGCCGAGAATCCGTGCCTGAAGTTCACCAACGACCGGCGCGGCTATCTGACGTGCGAGGTGACGCCGGACGCGTGGACGACGCGCTTCCGCGTGCTCGACCGGGTGACGACGCCCGGCGCGGTGGTGGCCACCGCCGCGACGATCACCGTTCCGCACGGTCGGCCGGAACTCGCGATCGGCTGAGCGCGACCGGTGCCGTCCGGTCGCGGCAGGCGCGCCCGCACGGTGCGTCATTGCCGCCGGCGTCATCGCCTGCCATCGCGGCCCTTCGCGCCACCTATCCAGGTCGGAGACAGCCCATGACCCGATCGACCGCCCTCGTCACCGGCGCAAACAAGGGCATCGGCCTTGAGATCGCGCGCCAGCTCGGCGGCAGGGACTTCGCCGTCTGGCTGGGATGCCGCGATCGGGACCGTGGCGAGGCGGCCGCAGCCACCTTGCGCGAAGAGGGGATCGACGCGAACTGCCTGACGCTGGACGTCACCGACGCCCACAGCATTGCCGCCGCCGCCGAGCAATTGGGGGATCGGATCGGCGCGCTCGACGCGCTCGTCAACAACGCGGGCATGAGTTTCGGACGTCGGCTGCCCCCCAGTCAGGAGGCGGTCGACGAGATGCGCGCCATCTTCGACGTGAACGTGTTCGGCGTGGTCCGGGTCACGCAGTCGTTTCTCCCGTTGCTGCGCAAGTCGGCGGCGGCGCGGATCGTGATGATCAGCAGCGGGCTGGGCTCGATCGCCTCGACGCTAGACATGACCAGCGAGAACTGGAACATAGCGTCCGTCGGCTACAGCGCGTCGAAGACCGCCCTCAACATGGTCACTGCGAAGTTCGCCAAGGAACTGGCGGCGGAGGGGATGAAGGTCAACGCCGCCGACCCCGGCCTGACCGCGACCGACCTCAACGGCCACATGGGCAGCCGCACTCCAAGGGACTCGGCCGCCATCGCCGTCCGGCTCGCCACGCTTGACATGTTCGGTCCGACCGGCGGCTTCTTTCTCAACGAAAACGCCGATACACGTCCGCCCAGGCATCCGTGGTGAGGCGAGCGGCCGGTGGCTCCGGTCCGGCGCCAAGGAGGCGGACTGACAATCCTCGTCCTGAGACGAAGGACATGGGCGCCGAGGGTTCAGCCGGCGTTCGTCGCTTCTAGGCCATGTCCCTTCTCGCCCCGGCGATCATCTTCCTCGCGATCGTTCGCACGGCCTCATCGTCCTTGGTGTCGTCATGGGCCGGGTCGCCGAGGTGATCGAGGCTTTCCTCCAGACGATCGAGCAAGCCCGGCTGCGATGCCTCCACATATTCGATCAGCCTGAACAACAGGTGTTCGACCGCGATCTCGCGGCGGCGCGCCTGGACGGCAGTCTGGTCGGTCATGAAGAGTCTCCGGTGACAAGGGCCCTCAACGCGCGAGCGGGACGATGGCGGCACCAGCCGATGCGGATTGTGCAGGACGGCGATCCGGTCGCATCCGGGTTGCGATCGGCATGGCCGGTGGCATGAACGCCGGGTGACCCGGCGCATTCCCCGACTCGCCCGCGCCCATGCGCCACCCGGCAGCGTCGTCGTGCGCGTCGAGCGCATGTCGCCGGCGTTCGTGAAATACCATCTCGACGACGGGCGTGCCCTGCATCGTTTCACGCGGCCCGAGCCTGCCGCTTCGCCTCACGACCATCCCTGGTCCTTCCGGACGGAAATCCTGGCGGGCGGCTATGTCGAGGAATTCTTCACGATCCGTTCCGACGGAAGCTGGAGCAGCATGGTCGCGGAGCGGGCGCAGGGTTCGGCATATGAGGTCATGGCGACCCACATCCACCGCATCATAGCCCTGCCGGCGGGGGAGTGCTGGACGCTTGTTCGCGCCGGTCCGAACGAGCGCACGACCCGCTTCTGGCGCTTTGGCCAGACGGTGGAGCACCGCGCCTGGAACGCCAGGAAATGGGTCCTGCATCGCCCGGCACCGATCGCCCGTTAGAGGGCGGGCTGGTCCGCCCCGGCGGGTCGCTCGCATCAGGCGGTCGACCTCGTCCGGAACGGTCAGAGCCAGGGCCAGGGCCAGGATCGGCGCCGGTCAGGCCGGTCCCGCCGGACATCGCCGCCGGCCGCTCGCATCGCGGACCAGGTCGGCGAGCAGCCGCTGGCCCTCGTCCCAGCTTCCCAGACCCGATGCGGCGTTGAGGTGCCCTGCGGCGCCCGCGTCGTGGAAGCGCGCCGCCCAGCCCGCCGCCATCTCCTGCGATCGTGCAAAGGTTGCATAGGGATCGTCGCGGCTCGCGACCAGGACGGTCGGGAACGGCATGGGACGGCGGTGAACGGGCGCAAAGCGTCGCAGCCGCGGGTCCGCATCGTCCCGCTCGACATCGGGCGGCGCGACCAGCAGCGCCGCCACCACGCGCGTCTGCCGCGCACCGGCGGCGCTCGCCCACTCGGCGACGGCGATGCATCCCAGGCTGTGGGCGATCAGGATCGGTGCGTCGGCGAGCTCGCGAACCGAGCGGTCGATCGCGCCGAGCCAGCGGTCGGGCGCCGGATCGTTCCAGTCGCCAAGCTCCGCCCGGCGGCAGTCGGCCCGCTCGCGCTCCCAGCGGGTCTGCCAATGCTCCGGTCCGGAGGAGCCGAGGCCGGGGATCATCAGGCAAATCACGGGCGTCGCGTCTCCTCGACCCGTGATTACTCCTTGTCGGATCGGCGGGCGGACGCGCTTTTCTCGTCGGTCGGATACTTTAAGTTGCCTGGCCCGCGTCGACCGGGCTGCCTCACCAGTTCAGGCCGGCGCGCACGTAGAGATAGCGGCCGTTGAACCCGAACGGAGAGTAATAGGGGAAGCCGACCACGCCCGTCGGGTTCTGCGCGGCCGTGCCCGGCGTCCGGTCCGGATAGACGTCGAAGAGGTTGGAGACGCCCAGGCCGATCGTCGCCCCCTTGGGCGCGGTGTAACGGAACTCCAGGTCGGTGATCGCGTGGCTGCCCGTCAGTATGTCCCCCGAGCGGTCGGGCAGCGTGCCCGGCTCGTTGACGTTGCCATAATAGGTGACGCGCGCCGTCGCGCCGAGCCGGTCGAGCGACCAGTCGACGCTGCCCGTCACCTTCTCGCCCGGCGTACCCTGTTCCAGCGTCAGGATGCGGCTGCGCGCGAACAGCACGGGCGCGGGGTTGAGCGCCGAGGTGCTGGTGGGCACGCGCGTCACCTCCGCATGGTTGAGGTTGCCGGCCACCGTGAGGTCGAAGACGCCCGCGCCGCCGGTATGCGCGCGATAATGCGCCACCGCGTCGATGCCCTTGGTGGTGGAGGCGAGACCGTTGATGAAGAAGCGCGCGGCGGTCGCGCCCGTCCCCGTGGTCGCGAGCAGGGTGGCGACGGCGCCGCCGGACAGGTTCTCCGACAGGCCGATCTGGTCGCGCAGCTTGATGACATAGCCGTCGATCGTCAGGTCGATTCCCCCAGCGCGGATCACCGTTCCGGCGGAGAAATTGACGGACCGCTCCGGCTGGAGCGGCAGGCCGCCCAGCACCCTTGCGACCGGGCTGGTCGACGGGAAGGTGCCGGTGAGCACGGACGCGCCGTTCTGGATGACGGAGGCGATGGAGGTGAAATACTGCTGCTGGAGCGCGGGCGCGCGGAACCCGGTCGAAACGGCGCCGCGCAGCGCGAACCAGCGGGTGAAGTCGTAGCGGATCGACCCCTTGCCGGTGCCCGTGGAGCCGAAGTCCGAATAGGTCTCGCCGCGGCCCGCAAGGCCGACTTGCAGCTTGTCCGTCACCTGCGCCTCGACATCGAGGTAGATCGAGCCGTTGCCGCGGCTGCGGTCGACGACGTTGAGCGGCGAGAAGCCGCCAAACCCCTGCGCGCCGGGCGCGGGCTGCGCCACCGGCAGCGGGGCCACGCCCGTCACCGTGCCGGCGGGCGGCGTGGCGTAGGAGGCAAG